>JBPCXZ010000095.1:0-4453 GCA_051008055.1 Woeseiaceae bacterium | reverse complement strand
AAGCACGGCGTCGGTCTATCCAGTAACTCTTTGTTTATTTTATCTTTTTTCGGATAACTTGGCTTCAGATAATAGCGCATTCTGAAAGCACCCTGAAACGATCAATTTGCGCTATGATTCGCGGCTCGCTGCTGGGACCAAATCAAGGATTTTCATGCGTAACATGCTGCAATTTTACATAGACGGACAATGGGTCGACCCGATCGAGCCAAAGACGCTGGACGTCATTAATCCGGCGACTGAAGAAGTTTGTGGACAAATCAGTCTCGGCTCGGCGGCTGACGTCGATGTCGCAGTCGCAGCAGCGAAGCGTGCCTTTGAAACGTTTTCCCAGACGAGCCGTGAAGAACGCCTGGCATTGCTAGAGGCGATTCGTGACGAGTATTTGCGACGCTACGACGAAATAGCCGAAGCGATCATGGACGAAATGGGCGCGCCGTGGGAAGTCGCAACCAAAGCGCAGGCTGCCAGCGGAATCCAGCACATCAAAGCGGCAATTCGCGCGCTGCAGAGCATTGAGTACGAGAGTAACAGCCGCGCGACTCTGATCGTCAAGGAACCGATCGGCGTCTGCGGACTGATTACGCCGTGGAACTGGCCGCAAAACCAGATTGCTGTAAAAGTTGCACCGGCACTGGCGGCAGGCTGCACGATGGTACTGAAGCCCAGCGAGATTGCGCCGTTTGATGCCTACATCTTCAGCGAAATTCTCGACGCTGCCGGAGTGCCCGCCGGTGTCTACAACATGATCAATGGGGACGGGCCCGGTGTTGGCACCGCCTTGAGTGGTCACCCTGATATCGACATGGTGTCTTTCACAGGATCCACCCGCGCCGGAATTTTGGTCGCACAGAACGCGGCACCAACCGTCAAACGAGTCGCACAGGAATTGGGTGGCAAATCACCGAATATCATTCTCGACGACGCCGACCTTGAAACTGCTGTCAAAGCGGGTGCCGAAGAGGTCTTCTTCAATACCGGGCAATCCTGCGATGCTCCGACCCGAATGTTAGTGCCACAGGACAAGATGGACGAAGCCGCCGCTGCTGCTGCTTCGGTCGCGGATGCAACGGTCGTTGGTGACCCGCGTGGCGACGGCGTCGAAGTTGGGCCGCTCGTTTCCGAACTGCAGTGGAATAAGGTGCAGGGCCTGATTCAAAAGGGTATTGACGAAGGTGCCACCCTTGCAGCCGGAGGCACAGGCCGACCTGATGGTCTGGAAAAAGGCTACTACGCGAAACCAACCGTGTTCGCGAATGTCAGTAACGACATGACGATTGCACGCGAAGAGATTTTTGGGCCGGTACTTTCCATCATTCCATACGAGGATGAAGAGGACGCCATTAGAATCGCGAACGATACACCGTACGGCCTTGCGAGCTACTTGTCTTCATCCGATATGGAGCGTGCACGACGTGTAGCCTCAAGACTCCGGGCCGGTATGGTGCACATCAACAATGCAGGCATTGATGCCGGCGCACCATTTGGTGGCTATAAGCAGTCTGGCAACGGACGCGAATGGGGCAGCCACGGTCTCGAAGAATTTCTTGAAGTTAAATCAATTAGCGGGCTGGAATAAGATCGAATGAGAAATACCCTTATAGTATTGAGCTGTTTCGCAGCTCTGATGATAACCGCCTGCACCGGCGATTCCAGCCGCCCCGTAGCAACCGGCAAGGGCGCCATTCGCTCCATTAATGCGATTCCGACGGCGCCACCGCTGTTGTTCCTGATCGAAGAACGCGCGATCGGCAATGTCGATTACTCGAGCAGCTCTACACAGAATTCATTCGACGATCTCAGGTACCTGTTCAATTTTGAGACGACATTTGCGGATGAAATTCTGCGAACCAGAATCGCTACCGTCGACCTGAAGATGGAAAGGGACTTTCTATACACGATAATTGCCTCAGGTGACCTTGAAGCTCCACTCACTACCGTCTGGGAAAAGCCGCTGCGCGAGTGGGACGGCACTGAGACAGTATTCGAGGCGCAATTCGGTCACACCGCGGAATCGCTCGGACCTATCGATGTTTATTTTGCGGCACCGGGTATTGCGCCTGCCGTCGGAGAAGAAATCGGCACAGTTGCGTTCGGTGAAATTCTACCGGTAGGCACGTACACGTCGGGAGAGTTTGTCTACATCGCTACCACCGCCGGTAACCCGGGCGATATTCTGTTTACGTCGACAACCTTTAACCCGGCACCGTCCGGTGGATTCATCATTTCCGTCTTTGACGGTACTGCCAACAATGTGGGCACCTACGGATTCAAAGTATTTACGGATGACGGCGCAAGCAGCAACCTGACCAGTGACGAAATCCCACCTAGCGTACGATTCATACATTCGAATGCCACGGTCGGTGCCACCGATATTTACACCGATGAACTGCTGATGGACCAGATCCTGGCTAATCATAGCTTTCGCGAAGTGACAGGTGACATAGATCTGCCGTCCAACCTCTACCCTTTCACCTATACGGCGGCGGGGAACCCCGGCTCCATCCTGGTCGAACGGTCCATTCTTATCATCGGTGCCTCGCACAGCCAGATTTATTTGTTCGGTGACGATGCCAGCCCAAGCGCATCGCTCAGAATTCCTGATCGGCGTTCGGTTGAGACCCAGGTCAAACTAACCTTCGTACACGGCGCGGCAAACCACCCGTTAGTGGACTTTTACCTCGTTGAAGCGGGCACCGATATTAACGATGTGAATCCGCAGTTCATCAGAATCGCTCCGGGTCAGGCGCCACCGGTAACAAACCCGAACGCCGGCGACCTGGAGATGTATCTCACAGTTTCTGGCGAGAAGACGATAATTACGGGACCGGTTCCGCTAACTGCGGCCTATGGCGACGTCTACGAATACATCTCCTATGACAATGTTGATCCGACGACCGCGGACCTGGTGTCGATTCCGCTTCCTTAAGACTGCTCTTTTTTGCTGACTTCCGTCAGCAGCCAGCCACCGAGAAGCGTTGCAAGGATAGCGCCAGTGATCTGCGCGGCGATAAACGCTGGAGCGTGCTGTGCCTGGATTCCCGAAAAAGTATCCGTAAGCGTTCGGCCAACGGTAACAGCCGGATTGGCAAAACTGGTTGACGCGGTGAACCAGTAAGCCGCAGTAATATACAGGCCTACTGCCGCCGCAACCGTTCGCGGTCCCCAGCGCAGCGTTCCCAGAATTGCCAGTACCAGGCCGAAAGTTGCTACACCTTCTGAAAACCACTGGCCGCCGCCGGTTCGTGCTTTTGCCGAGGCCTGCAGGACGGACATATCGAACATCGCGTGCGCAATCCAGACGCCGATAATTGCAGCCGCTACCTGAATCAAAACGTAGCAAGCAGCTGTGCTCGCGGAAATTTCCTTACGCAGCAAAAACGCCAGGGTCACCGCAGGATTGAAATGTGCGCCGGAAATCGGTGCAAACACCAGGATCAGAACAACGAGAATCGCGCCGGTCGGAATCGTATTGCCCAGCAAGGCGATGGCCGTATTCCCGCCGGCCAGGTTCTCCGCCATGATGCCCGAGCCAACCACCGTTGCGAGCAATAGTGCCGTACCCAGTGCTTCGGCTCCCAGCTTCCTGCTCAGTGAAATTTCAGACACTTCTGCTCCCATCAACAAACATCCGGACTCGCTCACTCAATGCCGCATAGGTCGATTGAAACGCGGCGGCACGCTCGGCATCGTTCGCAACCGCAGCCGGATCCGGCAAGCCCCAGTGCAGAGTTTCTGGTGCACCGTTCCAGACCGGGCATGACTCGGCCGCCGCATTGTCGCAGACGGTAATCACCGTATCTATATTGGGTGCGCTCACGCCGCTGAATTCATCCCAGGACTTAGATCGTAATCCCTCGACAGAGTGGCCGTGGGCTTCGAGTACGCGAACCGCGCCGGGATTAATGGCCCCCGCCGGCTCGCTGCCTGCGCTAAATGCCTGGTAACCGCCACCGCCAAAGTGATTTAGCAGAACCTCGGCGATAACGCTGCGTGCTGAATTCCCGGTGCAGAGTATCAGGACCTTATGCACAACAACGCTGCCCTGTCTCCTCCGGTTCACCTTGAGGTACGACTGTAGGTTCATTGTTCGGTCCATCGTCCGTGCCGTAGTGGGTGATCTGGCCGTGGGTAACAAATGTTTCCCAGGCCACCTCGTCCGGGTCATTTACCCAGGTCTTGGTCGACTTCGCATAGCAGCATTCGGCTGCGGGCTGCTCGAACGTTTTCTGCTCTGCGTCGTACAGACGATCCTGAATTTCCCGCAACTCATCGACCGTGTCGGCCTGCAAGCCAACGTGGTTTACGCCGCTCGATTTTGCGGACTCCGTTATCGAAAAATTGATGCGCGGGTCTTCCAGCATCCACTTCGCGTAGTCGTCTTTTTCGACGGTCGGTTCGATAGCAAATAGCGTGTTGTAAAAATCGACCGACTTTCTCAAGTCAGACACTG
>JBPCXZ010000094.1:0-11971 GCA_051008055.1 Woeseiaceae bacterium | reverse complement strand
CGCGCGAGGGCCCGGCCTATCTCGTCTCCCGCGAAAACAACTTGTTCGCGTACTTCGACAGGTGCCGTGGTATGGTTCAGCCCGAGAATTTGCAGCCGCATAGATTGCAATTGTAAGCGAACTGATGCCTCAGTTCCTTGTCTCTGTTACTTATGTGCTGCTTTGATGTATTTCACCGAATGATGCCTAGAGAACGAATGACCTTATCCCACCGAATCTGCCTGATTTGCTTGTTGCTGGCCGTCCTGTTCGTCGCTGCTGCGCCCGAGGTGCGTGCTCAAAGTGACAACGACAATGGCATCGCTGCAGCTGGCCACCTGATTGAGGGCGAGAACGCGCTGCAGGCTGGCGAATATCTGACGGCAGCCCGCGAGTATCGGAAAGCGGCGGAGCTCAGTGAAAATGTCGATGTGGCGCGCAAAGCCACCCATATTGGTATGCGGCTGGGCTTCAATGGCGAGGCTTTGCTCGCAGCGGCCCGTTGGCTGGAGCTGGACGAGAATAACGACGAAGCGAAATTGGTTTATGCGCAATTGCAGTTGCGTGAGGGCAATATCAAGGAAGCGCGGCGTGCTTACGCAGAGCTTATAGACCTTGAAGGTGAGAATGCCGACCGACGCCTGTTGTCGTTAATGCCGGTTTTATCCGACGAGGATCCGGAAAATGCTGATCTTTTGATGCGAGAGCTGGCTAAGCCATTCAAAGACTCGGCGATCGCCAACTATGCCACCTCGGTTATGGCCTTGCAGGCTGGTGATGCGGACTACGCGATGAAGAAATCGGTACGCGCGTCTGAACTGGAGCCGGACTGGCTCAAGCCGAAGCTGGTTTACGGCCGCGCATTAATGATTAGCGGACAGTTGGACGAGGCGATTGAGTATGTGGCCGGCATCATAGGCGACAACCCAAATATCGACCCAGACGCGCGCATGGAACTCGCACTAATGTATATGTCCGCTGGCCGCGATGACGACGCGCTGAGCCAGGTCAACCAAATCCAGCTCGAACATGCCGGTCGTACTGATGCGTTGCGCCTGATGGGCATCATTAATTTTCGGCAGAACAATCTCGACGCTGCGCAAAGCGACTTCCAGGATTTGCTGGCGAGCGGCAGTTACACGATGGACGCTATGTACTATCTGGCAAGGATCGCTGATTTTCGAGGTGATCCAAAGCGTGCGGTGCAGTTTTATTCACAAGTGCGCGAAGGGCAGCATGCGCTCGTATCACAGCGTCGCGCGAGTGCATTGACCGCCATCCAGCTCGATGATCCCGACGAGGCGCTGCACAACCTCGATCAGTTTGCCGACCGTTATCCCGAGTACGCCATTGATATGGTGATCGCGAAGGCGCAACTGCTGGCGGCGCTTGAAAGGAATGAAGAAGCGCTGGCCTACTACAACAAGGCTCGCCAGTTTCGGCCCGAGAATGAGCAGGCAGCGCTCAGCAGAGCGGCGCTATTGCTCGCGATGGACAGGGTCGATGAGGCGATTGCCGGCTACCGGGTCGCAGTGAGTCGCTGGCCACACAGTGCACTGACGTTGAACGCGCTGGGTTACACGCTGGTTGATCGAACCGATCAATATGCTGAGGCTGAAAAGCTGATTCGCAAGGCACTTGAATTCGATCCGCAAAGCCCCGCGATAATAGATAGTCTGGGTTGGGTCCTGTACAAGACGGGCCGTTACGAAGAAGCCCTCGAGCAGCTCGAAATCGCTTATAGTCGATTTCCGGACCCGGAGGTCGCGGCTCACCTGGTCGACGTACTGTCCGAAATGAAACGAGATGACGAAGCACTCCAACTACTGGTATCCGCCGAAGCCCGCAGTCCGGAAAGCGATCTCCTTGCTGATGTCCGGGAGCGTCGCTTCCCCGGCACCAAGGCCGCCAGGTTGTCCGAACCTGAGGCACCTGCAGATGTCGAACCCGGGCCAGCCGCTGACGCCGACTAGACAACTACCACGAGTATTTGCATTGCTGATCAGCCTGGCGCTGGTCGCGGGTTGCGCGTCGCGACCAGTTAGCCAATTGCCTGAGCTTGACGATTGGGAAATTCGCAAGCAAATACTGGCTGCTGCCGACGACTGGGAGTTTTCTGGACGTATCGCTGTTAGCGCAAGTGAGGACGGATTTAACGGCAAGATTCGCTGGACCCAAAAAAATGACACTTTTCAGGCCACCGTTAGCGGACCATTGGGCATTGGCACCGTCCGGATCGAAGGTGAAGGTCAGCGCGCGGTTTTGACGGACAAGGACGGAGTGCGAACTGAGCTGCAAAACGTCGAAGAAGAATTGCTGTATCGATACGGCTGGACCATACCGGCTAAGAGCTTGCGCTATTGGGCGTTGGGTATTCCGGATCCGGCGGAAAATGCGCAAACTGTGCTCAATGACGACAATCTGTTGGCCAGTCTGGAGCAGGGCGGCTGGACCCTCAAAGTCTCCAGCTACCGCATTAACAGCGGTCAGAGCATGCCAAATCGACTATCGGCGAACAATTCTTCAACCCGTGTGAGAATCGTGATCGACAAATGGAAGTTTTTTGACTAAATTGCGCCGCACACGCAGGGCATATATTGGGGCGTAGCCAAGTGGTAAGGCATCGGGTTTTGATCCCGTGTACCGCAGGTTCGAATCCTGCCGCCCCAGCCAATTCGATGTAAGACAAGGGGGACTCGTGGATCCGGCATCAATGGCAGTATTTTCGGGTAACGCGCACCCGAAACTGGCTCAGGATATTGCGCGCCGTCTCCATGTCCCACTCGCCCGTGCCCATGTTGGCCGATTCAGTGATGGCGAGATCAACGTAGAAATCCTCGAGAACATACGGGGACGTGAAACCTTTATTGTGCAGCCCACTAGCCCACCATCATCTGAGAACCTGATGGAATTGCTGGTAATGATCGATGCGGCGCGTCGCGCATCGGCCGCGCGAATAACGGCGGTCATACCTTACTTCGGGTTCGCCCGGCAGGATCGTCGGCCGCGTTCATCGCGGGTGCCGATAACGGCGAAGCTGGTTGCGAAGTTGATCGGGGTCGCGGGCGTTGACCGGGTTCTGACGGTAGACCTGCATGCTGACCAGATCCAGGGGTTCTTCGATGTCGCTGTCGACAACGTCTACGCGTCACCCATTTTGCTAGGCGAGGTCTGGCGGCAGAAGCACGAGAATATTGTGGTTGTGTCACCGGACGTCGGCGGCGTGGTTCGCGCAAGAGCACTAGCCAAACGTCTCGATGACGCTGACCTGGTCATCATCGATAAGCGGCGTGCCAAGGCGAATCAGTCCGAAGTCATGAATATTATTGGTGAGGTCGAGGGCAAAAACTGCATCATGATGGACGACATGGTCGATACAGCTGGCACGCTCTGTCACGCCGGTGCGGCGCTGAAACAGCATGGCGCGGCGTCTGTGCAGGCCTACATCACCCATCCGGTGCTCTCTGGCCCGGCAGTCACTCGCATTACCGAATCCGACCTCGACGAGGTCGTTGTCACCGACACAATCCCTTTGAACGACGAAGCTAAAGCCTGTTCGAAGATTCGCCAACTCTCGACCGCGGAGTTGTTGGCCGAAACCATGCGTCGAATCTCCGACGAAGAATCTGTCTCCTCGCTCTACCTAGACTGACCCAGCCCATTCGGCCGGTGGGAGGGGTGTTCCTCCTCGAGAACTCAAGCGCAACGAAGTGAGCCATTCCGAGGAGGAATTCCCGGACCGCCGGCCGGGTGTGCTGTGCTTGCTACTAGGGTCGAGCGAGGGTAATATGCGCCTCCGCTGAAGAAACGGTCGCAGTTTCATCGGCATTAGCGTTCGGAGAAATTCGAACAAAATCAATCAGATAATGGAGATCAGTCATGGCTGATAAATTCGATCTGATTGCAGAACTTCGTGAAGACAACGGGAAGGGTGCGAGCCGCCGCCTGCGTCGACAAGGGAAAGTCCCTGCAATCATCTATGGTGCCGGCCGTCCGCCGCGCGCTCTCAGTTTTGATCACAACAAGGTTCTGCGTGAATTGCAGAACGAGTCCTTCTATTCAAGTGTCCTGAATATCAAGGTTCGCGATAAGAGTCAGGCCGCGATTGTGAAAGACATTCAGCGTCATCCTGCCAAGCCGATTGTTATGCACATCGACCTGCAGCGCATCGTTGAGGACGAAGTGATCAAGATGAACATTCCTATTCACTACACGGGTGGCGATGTCGCGCCTGGTGTCAAGACCGGCGGTGGTTCCGTTTCGCAGTTGCGTACGGACGTCGAAATCCAGTGTCTGCCGAAGGATCTTCCCGAGTACTTCGAAGTTGATATCTCCGAGCTTGAGCTCGATGAGATGTTGCACTTGTCTGACATCAAGATGCCGGAAGGCGTCGAGATTCCCGAGCTGGCCCAGGGGCCGGAGCACGATCACGCGATCGTCTCTATCCATGTCATTAAGGTCGTGGAAATCGAAGAAGACGTCGACGACGAAGTTGTCGAGGGCGAAGAGGGCGCCGAAGGCGAAGCCGCTGCCGACGCAGCCGGCGATTCTGGCGAGGAAGAAAAGTCAGACGACTAGTTTGCCGCAAGAAACACCAGAAAGACCGCCGTATGGCGGTCTTTTTGTTTAAGATGCTGTCCCAATGACGAACCTGAGTATCATCGCTGGCCTCGGCAACCCCGAGGACAAATATGAAAGGACCCTGCATAACGCAGGCTTCTGGTTCGTCGATGCGCTCGCTCGCAAGCACGGCGGCAGTTTTCGCTACGAAAAGAAGTTTGACGCGGACTGCTGCAAAGTGCGTATCAGCGGCGCCGATGTCTGGCTGGTTAAGCCGCAAAGCTACATGAATCTTAGCGGCGGGCCGGTGCGAGCGGCGATGGACTACTACCGGTTGCAGCCCGCAGGATTGTTGGTTGCGCACGACGAAATTGATCTGCCACCCGGCACGGTTCGCCTCAAGAAGGGCGGCGGTCATGGTGGTCACAACGGAATCCGCGACGTCATTAAACATTGTGGCGCCGATTTCATGCGTCTGCGGTTGGGTGTAGGACATCCGGGTGAGAAAGATCGCGTCACCGGGCACGTGCTAAAACGGGCATCGAGTGATGTCGAAGCCGCGGTGGAGCAGAACATCGATGACGCAGCGGACGTATTGCCGTTGCTGATCGACGATGGTCTGAATGCGGCGACCAAAAAGTTACATACCAAGGAAAAATAAGTGGCAATTAAATGTGGCATCGTTGGCCTGCCAAACGTTGGCAAGTCGACTCTCTTCAACGCGTTGACCGCAGCAGAGATTCCGGCTGAGAACTATCCGTTTTGCACGATCGAGCCAAACGTTGGCATCGTGCCGGTACCGGACCCGCGCCTCGACGTTATCGCAGGCATCGTCAATCCCGCCAAGCTCATTCCGACAACGATGGAGTTTGTCGACATTGCGGGCCTGGTGGCGGGCGCGTCAAAAGGCGAGGGCCTTGGCAACCAGTTTCTCGCGAATATCCGCGAGACGCATGCGATAGCGCATGTCGTGCGTTGCTTTGAAGACGATGACGTTACGCACGTTGCTGGCAAGATCAGCCCGATCGATGATATCGAAACGATCAACACGGAATTGGCCCTGGCCGATCTCGAGGCGGTCGACAAACAGTTATACAAGGCGGAGAAGAACGCCAAGACCGGTAAGAAAGAAGACCTTTACCTGCGCGATACGCTGCAAAAAATTAAGGCACCGCTGGATGAGGGTATGCCGGTTCGATCTATCGAGCTTGATGAGAACGAAGCAACTATCATGCGTGGCTTGCACCTCCTGACGGCAAAGCCCGTCATGTACGTTGCGAATGTTGACGAAGGCGGTTTTGAGAATAATGCACACCTTGATGCGGTCAATGCGTATGCACAACGTGAAGGCGCGACAGTCGTCGCTATCTGTGCGTCGATCGAGGCAGAGATTGCAGTTCTGGATGACGCTGACAAGGCAGAATTCTTAAGCGACCTTGGTTTTGATGAGCCGGGCCTGAATCGTGTAATTCGTGGTGGCTATTCGTTGCTTGGATTGCAAACATACTTTACGGCGGGGCCTAAAGAGGTTCGTGCCTGGACAACAAAAGTCGGTGCGACGGCGCCTGAAGCTGCTGGTGAGATTCACACAGACTTTCAGAAGGGCTTTATCCGTGCTGAAGTCATCGGCTACGACGACTACGTTGCCGGTAACGGTGAACAAGGCGCCAAGGAAGCGGGCCGGCTGCGTTTGGAAGGCAAGGAATACATCGTCGCGGAAGGAGACATCATGCATTTCCGCTTTAATGTCTGACAATTTAGCTCTTCAGCCTGCGGAAATCTTGGCCTCCACAAGATTTTCGGCATCAATCAGGTGTATATTTCCCTCTTAGAAGAATTCTAAGTTCAAAAAAAACACAACTAAAGACTGACAGAGGGGAAGTCATGAGAATCGTGAAAATCCTTTGCGGCTGGATCGCTATCCTGTCGCTTGCGGCGTGTAGCGCCGGCACCTCGGGCGACGCAGAACCGGCAGGCCATTCGGCGGGTGCTGATTCTGATATCGTCATGGTCGATGGCGTTAAGACGAAACAGATTGAAGGTTTTGGCGGCGTTATTGCTGAGAGCTATGAGGACTCCGAAGAATGGTGGCCGGAAGAACAGCTACCCGACGAAGGCTCACCTAACGTCATCATTTTCCTGCTCGATGATACGGGCTTCGCCCAAATCGGAAGTTTTGGTGGCCTGATCAACACGCCGAACATCGACGCGCTGGCCGCAAACGGGCTTCGCTACAACAACTTTCATACCACGGCTCTTTGTTCACCATCGCGAGCATCATTGATGGCCGGCAGAAATCCGCACTCGATTGGCCTCGGCAGTCACGCGCTGACTGCGATGGGTTTTCCGGGTTACAACGCCGTGATGCCGGAGTCCGCTAAATCGGTAGCTAACTACCTGCAGGAAGAAGGCTATGTGAACTACGCGATCGGTAAGTGGGACCACACACCGTTGTACGAAGTGTCCCAGGTTGGTCCATTCGATCGCTGGCCGAGTGGCGAGGGATTCCAGCACTCCTACGTATTTATGGCAGCGGACGTTCACCAGTTCGTGCCTGTCATGTGGGACGACCATACTCCTGTCGCCCATTTCAAGTCCGAGCATCTGGACAAGGATCTCGCCGATCGAGCGATTCACTGGGTAACGGGCCACAAGTCGATCAAACCAGACTTGCCTTTCATGATGCTGTGGGCCTCGGGGTCGATGCATTCGCCACATCACGCCCCAGCTAGTCATCTCGATAAGTACAAGGGCAAGTTCGATATGGGCTGGGACAAGGCTCGCGAGCAGATCCACGCACAGCAGCTCGAAATGGGCGTTATTCCCGAGGGTACGCAGCTAACCGAGCGAATTCCCGACATACCTGCCTGGGATTCACTACCCGCAGAAGAACAGCAATTGTATGCACGACAGATGGAGGTATTTGCCGGGCAGCTCGAATGGGTTGACCTGCAGATCGGTCGTGTCGTCGCCGAGCTAGAACGGATTGGTGAACTGGATAACACCTTAATATTCGTTACCTCAGACAATGGGGCGTCGGGCGAGGGCGGTTTGGCTGGTACGTTCAATGAAACCTACGTGCTCAATGGTCTGCAGACCCCGCTAGAGGCAAATCTGCGCAATCAGGAAGAGTGGGGTACCGAGACAACCTATCCGCATTACCACGCAGGTTGGGCAATGGCCGGCAACACACCATTCCGCTACTTTAAACAGGCCGAGCATCGAGGTGGCCAGTCAGATGCGCTGGTTGTGCATTGGCCGGACGGCATAGAGGCGAAAGGCGAGGTTCGACCGCAGTATCACCACATCAGCGATATTGCGCCGACCATTATGGAGGCGGCGGGCATTGAAGTTCCGGAAACTTATCACGGTATTCCGCAGCAACCGATGGACGGCGATTCGATGATCTACTCTTTCGATAATGCGGACGCGCCAAACGCTAAGGAGCGTCAGTACTACGAAATGTTTGGCAACCGCGGTATCTGGGTCGACGGCTGGAAGGCGGTAACGCTGCATGCCAATCGCATGCCTTGGGATCTTGCCGTAACTCTGCCGTTCGATGAGGACGAGTGGGAGCTCTACCATATGGACGAGGATTTCTCGGAGGCCAACAATGTTGCAGAGCAGTACCCTGAAAAACTGGCCGAACTGATTGAAGCGTTCGATGAAGAGGCTTGGAAGTACAATGTCTACCCGCTTTACGATGACATGATCTATCGACTGGGTGCTCAGCAGGACCGGTTGTTCGGTGACAAGAAGGAGTTCGTCTATTTTGCACCGGGCGCGACTCGCATCGCCGAGAAATCTTCCGCACCCGTTAAGAATCGTGCGCACACGATCGAGACACAGCTGAATATCAACGGTGGCGAAGAAGGCGTCCTTGTGGCTGTCGGCGGCATGACCGGCGGCTTCTCCTTGTTCGTGAAGGATGGCAAGGTCGTTTACGATTACAACTTCCTAGACGGCGTACATTACTTCCTCGAGGGTGATCTGCCGACAGGTACTGTCGATATCAAATTCAACTTCATCAAGACGAAGGAGTTCGGTGGACAGGGTGAGTTGTACATAAACGGTGAGAAGGTCGATGAGACGGAAATGCCGCAGATGCACATCAGCACCTATTCGCTGGCGGAGACCTTTGATGTCGGTCGTGATACCGGCACGCAGGTGTCAAAAATGTACACCGATCCGTTTATCTACAACGGCGAATTAGATCGCGTTGTGATTGTCGTATCTGATGAAAATACGGTACCGCCGCGTACGCTACCGGTGCACTCGTACTAGTCTTAGTGCCAGGCTTTTTGGCTGGATTCGACGCGATACAGGATGTAATCGCGTAGCTGCTGGGCCTGCGCGTGTTCGATGTACGGGATGCTGACGCGTCCCGATGCCATGTGCATGCGCAGGCTGGCCAGTCCCTTGCGACGCTGATACCGGGACTGGGTAACTGTCACACGTTGCACTTTGCGAAATAGCAATCCAACAGTGCGAAAGCCCAGCAGGCCCGAGCGCCGAACGACCTCGTCTTTGTCGAAGTGATAGCCCGCGCGTTGCCAATTTCGCCAGGACAGGGCAGCGACCAGCGGCAGCCATAGCAGCGCGACCAGTCCTACCTTTCCGATCTCGCTGAAAAAGAACAGGGCGAACAACAGGGCAGGCAACAGACCAATAAACAAAATTTTTGAACGCATGTAATACCGCGAGACTGGCAGAAAACTCTTGTTGCGAGGATCCTGTGACAGACGCCCGGCTTCGTCGCCATATAGCAGTGGCCGCAGTACGTCTGCCTGTTCTGCCGTGACCACAGGAATCGTAAACATTTTCTGGCTACCCTGTTTACGGCCACTGATCGCCTGCCGCGCAGTTAGCTTGAAGCGATTTAGCCAGTTCTGAACAATGCCTTGCTCTACTCTTAAGGTCTGGATTTTCTCAAGGTCCATCGAATGTTCGTGACGTGTTAACAGTCCACCGTGCGATCGCAACGTTCGTCCATCTAGATACAATTCGAAATTGTGGTAGCGCAGGAATGCCGCGGCTATTGAAATGATGGCGAACAAAAAGAAAGTAACCAAGACCAGAGCGATCGCTATGAATACGCCTGTCGACAGGCCAATCTGGGTTGCGCCAAATGCGGCGGACGTTAGCGCCTGCTCGATATAGCCTTCAATCTTCTCGCCCATTTGTTCGGCGAGCGGCCCAATCAGAGCAAATACAATCAATGCGCGACGGTCAGCCAGACCAATCCGAATCATGTCGCGCCAGTCGAGCTTGATCAGAGGTGCTTGTGCGGCAGAGTCATTGTCCTGTTCATCGATGTGGGCGGCGCCCGCACCCTTGATACGTTGCCGAAGATCCTGTGCGAACTCTCGCGTCACCGCCGGCAGATTGCCCTCGCTGCCTGACGATCCCGCGGTATCAAAGGAGACCGTGACAAGGTTGAGAAACCGATAAACCGGGTTTTGCTGCGTATTTACGCCCTGGATACGATCGAATTTGATGTCGAGCTGTTTCTTCTTAATGACGCCAGACCGAATCAGGACGGAGTCATTTAGTATCTGATAGCGAAAAAACAACCAGCTCAGAACGGATCCGATCGCAATTGCCAATGCTGCGGCAATGCCACCGATGACCAGCTTGGTAACCAGATCTTCCTGACCAACGCTGATATAGACGAACAGTGGTGCGATCGATTGCCACGCATTTTTGGCAATAATGCGAATTATCTTGCCGACGAAAAACAAAATGGCGAACGGCGACGTCCGCTGCCATTTGGCCCTACTCGGCGTGTTCAATACTGCTTCCTGCTTTGCGCAAAATGAAGATACGAAGTTGTTCCGCGACATCGGCAGCGAGGCCGTCAATCTTCAAGTCACCGCTGGAACCGCCGGCGGTAAACAACTGCAAAGTAGCGAGCCCGAATTTCCGGTCCAGCGGCGTACTGCTGGTTTCGACATGCTGAATTCGATTAAACGGCACCGCGGTAACCGATCGCCAGACAACGCCTTTCTTGAACAGGATGTCCTTGTCGCGCACAACGTAGCCGCGTTTGGGGACGGAGATAATGGGCCAGACAAGAGCAGCCACCAGGATGACGGTCCACATTATCCAAAAAGCGATTGCTGGCCGCGTCGGCATCGCCGTAAAGAACGTGATGAACGTTAATGGTAATGCCACAATTGTAAGAGCAAGCAAGGTTTGGACCTGGTGCAGTCTCTTGAGCTTTGGATCGAGCGACCGCCAGTCGACTAGGTCTGCGCGGGGTAAATTGTCGACTGAAATTTCTGCGTTTTCGAACATTATTGCTTCCCGAAGGCTTGAGGGCGCATTATACGGCGCTATGAAAGCAAGAATCCTGATAATACTTGCTGTTAGCGAATTGATA
Source organism: Woeseiaceae bacterium (assembly GCA_051008055.1). Lineage (GTDB taxonomy): Bacteria > Pseudomonadota > Gammaproteobacteria > Steroidobacterales > Woeseiaceae > UBA1847. The sequence continues at coordinate 1,050 of JBPCXZ010000094.1, read as the reverse complement.
ATTGCCGCGATCGTCGGCGTAGCGCTGGCAGATAAGACTGAAAGCCCCGTGACCAAAGTCGTGATGCTCGGCACAGGTACGCCGAATGCTGATCCGAAACGCTCGGGTCCGGCAGTCGCTATTGTCGTCAACGATACGCCTTACCTGGTCGACTTCGGCCCCGGCGTGGTGCGCAGGGCGACGGCCATGACGCCAAAATACGGCGGCCAGATCGAAGCTCTTGCAGCGAAGAATCTCAAGATCGCGTTCCTGACCCACCTGCATTCAGATCACTCGGCGGGCCTTTCAGATCTAATCTTTACGCCCTGGACACTCGAAAGAGATGAGCCGCTGCAGCTATACGGACCCGAAGGTATTCAGGAGATGGCGTCGCATATTCTTCAAGCGTATGACGCGGACATTCGTTACCGAATAGACGGGTTGGAACCGGCCAATGAGAAGGGTTGGCGCGTCGACGCATACACGCTGGACGACGGAGTGGTTTACGAGGATGACAATGTCAAAGTGGAAGCTTTTCGGGTCCAGCATGGCACATGGGAAAATGCTTTTGGTTTTCGCTTTACGACCCCCGACCGGGTTATCGTGATCTCAGGTGATGCGGCCCCGGATAAGACCCTTGAAAAGTACGCTAAAGGCGCCGATATCCTGATTCACGAAGTGTATTCGGACTCTGGATTCGCAAGACGCAATGAGTTTTGGCAGAAGTATCACAGCACGAATCACACCTCGGCGTCGGAGCTGGGACAGATTGCCAGCCGCGCCGAGCCCAAGCTTCTGGTGCTGTATCACATACTGTTCTGGGGCTCGACCGAGGAAACCGTGCTGGAAGAGGTCAGGGAGCACTATTCAGGCAATGTAGTATTGGCTGACGACCTCGATATTTACTAGCGATTAGATGGCGCTATCCTTGACTTTGGCGGCCGTATCCGGACAATTTGCGGCCCGCGCGAGCCTTGGTCGCGCACAGAATAAAGGTGATGTAGCTCAGTTGGTTAGAGCGACGGACTCATAACCCGTAGGTCGGTGGTTCAAATCCACCCTTCACCACCA
>JBPCXZ010000093.1:0-2582 GCA_051008055.1 Woeseiaceae bacterium | reverse complement strand
GATTGTTCAAGCCGCGCAATCTCGGACCCTACTTTGTAAAAGCGACCCTGCACCACATTGAATTCATCTGTTCGTTCACTTTGGCGGTCGCGCGCGCCTTCAACACTTGCTTCTTGCTTGCGTTGCTTGGCAATCGCTGCTTCCAGTTGAGTCTTGCGCTCTGCCAGCTGCCGATCAGCTGAATTAGTGCTCTCGTCGAGCTCGCTCGTGCGCAGCGCCAACAATTCCGCAGCGGTGCGTCGTTCGTCGTCCTTATAACGGCTATACCTTTCAGCCGTCTTGGCCTGCCGGTCCAGATGCTTGATCTGTTTCTCGACCTCTTCGAGCACATCCAGCAATCGATCCAGGTTTTCCTTGGTGTGCTTGATGCGATTTGACGTCTCGCGACGCCGTTCCTTGTACTTGGATATACCCGCGGCTTCTTCGAGAAATACCCTGACCTCCTCGGGTTTAGCCTCGATTAACCGGGAAATCATCCCTTGTTCGATAATGGAATAACTACGAGGTCCCAGGCCGGTGCCAAGAAACACGCCTGTGATGTCCTTGCGACGACAGCGCGTACCGTTCAAAAAATAAGTGGATATGCCGTCCCGGGTGACTTCACGACGAATCGCGATCTCGGAGTATTTAGCATATTGCCCTTCCAGGGTCGTTTCCGAATTATCGAACAGTAATTCAACCGACGCCGCGCCAATTGGCTTGCGGGAACTGGAACCGTTGAAGATTACGTCCGTAATGGAATCGCCGCGCAGCCGGCTGGCCGAGCTCTCGCCCATCACCCAGCGAACCGCATCGATCACATTGGACTTGCCACAACCATTAGGCCCAACTACGCCGACAAGGCTGCTGGGGAAGGTAATAGTGGTGGGGTCAACGAAGGATTTGAAGCCAGCAAGCTTGATTTTGCTTAAACGCATGTGTGGGTCGACACCGAAGGCCCGTTAAATCGGGTTAGTGTAATGTAATTCGAGCAATAAAACGATGCTCGTAGCCCTCTAACTACGCGGCTTTCAGCCTTTCGCCCCGTTGCTGGCAAATGCCGGCAAATTTAGGCTTCCAACCTGCTGCCAGCAATGTATAATCCCGCCGTTTTCTCGATCCGGCAGGAGCTCCACATGGCCGCAAGAAAGGCTGCGAGTAAGAAGCGAAAGAAAGCTAAGACCTCTCGAAAGAAGGCTACAGCAAAGAAAGTCAGCAAGAAAAAGGTCGCCAAGAAGAAGGTGGCCAAGAAAACTGCGGGCCGTAAAAAGGTCAGCAAGAAGAAGCCGACCAAGAAAAAGGTCAGCAAGAAGAAGGTAACCAAGAAGAAGCCGGCCAAGAAAAAGGCCAGCAAGAAGAAGGTAGCCAAGAAGAAGCCGGCCAAGAAAAAGGCGGCTAAGAAGAAGGTCAGCAAGAAAAAGGTGAGTAAGAAAAAAGTGAGCAAAAAGAAAGTGAGCAAGAAGAAGGTGAGTAAGAAGAAGGTCAGTAAGAAGAAAGCTCCGGCCAAGAAGAAAACTGTCAAGAAGAAAGCTACTCCCAGAAAGAAGGCCCGCAAAATCACTTCTCGCCCAGCCAGGGCGCGTGGCGACATGCTCAGCGGCCCGCTGCACGGCATTGATCCTTACAAGCCTACGCGTGGCGAGGAATACATGAGCGATGGACAACTCGAGCATTTCCACGACATCCTGAGTTCCTGGAAGCGCGAATTGATGTTCGAGGTCGACCGTACTGTGCACCACATGCAGGACGAAGCCGCAAATTTCCCAGACCCAAATGATCGAGCGACTCAAGAGTCTGAATTCGGCCTGGAACTCAGAACACGCGATCGCGAACGCAAACTGCTGCGTAAGATTGATTCTGCACTATTGCGAATCGACGACGGAAGCTACGGCTTCTGTGATGAGACGGGTGAAGAGATCGGTCTGAAGCGTCTCGAAGCGCGTCCGGTCGCAACGCTTTGCCTCGAAGCACAGGAACGTCGCGAGCTCGCAGAACGCCAGTTCAGAGATCGGGACGATCGTTACCGGTAGGGACTCCCCTACGAACAACTCCTACATCGGCCGGTTCGCGCCTTCGCCTACCGGCCCGTTACATTTCGGCTCTTTGATTGCCGCCGTTGCCAGCTTCCTCGAAGCGCGGCGGCATCAAGGTCAATGGCTTGTCAGGGTTGAAGACATTGATCCGCCGCGGGAACAAGACGGCGCCACCGATTTGATCCTTAAGGCTCTGGAACGCTACGGCTTCGAATGGGACGGCCATGTTTCCTACCAGAGCCAGAGCCGCGCTCACCATGACAATGCATTGAATCACTTGCTACAAAGCGGCGCGGCATACCCTTGCGGATGCTCGCGACGCGACCTGGAGGCGGCTCCAGTCAGTGCGCTTGGCTCGATTTACCCTGGCACTTGCAGATCCGGCACCAACGCCACTGAAACGGCTATTCGAGTTCGAACCACCAATGAGAGCGTATACTTCAGCGACGCCCTACAGGGCGAGCAAGTCCATCACCTGGAGCGGGAATCAGGTGACTTCGTCGTACTTCGAAAAGACGGACTCATCGCCTATCAATTGGCGGTTGTCGTAGATGACCACTTGCAAGGCAT
>JBPCXZ010000092.1:0-18500 GCA_051008055.1 Woeseiaceae bacterium | reverse complement strand
CCCAGACCATTCTGAATAGTTGCAAATGATATGTAATTCCGCATTGAGGGTAAACTATGGGCTCCTGATTTAGCTTCGGAGATATCATGTTGCTGTTCGTTACAGCTGTCAGTGTCGTGCTCGTTGTATCTTTTCTGTGCTCGATATTCGAATCCGTCCTACTATCGGTTACCCGCCCCCAAATCGAAGTCCTTACTCGCGAAGGACGACGCGCAGGCCCACTTCTTGCGGGCTTCAAAGAAAACATGGACATACCCATTGCTGCAATCCTGATTGTCAATACCGCCGCACATACAATCGGCGCTGCTGTAGCTGGTGCCAGCTACGTCGACGCATTTAGTCCGAATACTCTGTGGCTGTTCTCAATCCTGTTCACGATCGCAGTACTGCTGTTTACTGAGATCATTCCGAAAACGCTGGGCGTATCCTATGCGCCGGCGCTCGCGCCCCGAGTTGCGATTGGTATTCAATGGCTTACCGTTGCGCTGCGACCGCTGGTAGTGGCAAGCGAGAAGGTTTCGCGGGCGCTGCGTAGCAATTCCGAAGCACCGGTCACGTCGATAGAGGAAATCAGACTCCTGGCTGTGCTTGGCGGCAGCGAAGGCGTGGTTGGGACACGTACCGCTGAAATGATTGTCGGCGCAACGCAACTAGGTTACCTGCGAGCTCGCGATATTGTCCTGCCTCGTGAGGAAGTACGGTTTCTGAGTGGCACGATGAGTCGACAGGATGCCTTCGCCGCAGTTCATGCAGCCAAACACAGCCGCTTTCCTTTCACGCCAACTGGTGAGCTCAACGAGTTCTCCGGGGTGGTCCTGGTCAAGGAACTACTTTACTGGCTACTTACTCACGACGATGAGATCGTCGATTGGGAATCAATTTTACTGGACCCAATCGTCGTGCCTGAGAGCACACCTCTGCCCAAGCTGTTGCGTACGTTTCAGGACAGTCGCCGACACATGGCGATTGTTGTCGACGAGTATGGTGGTGTTGAAGGAATAGTCACCCTTGAGGACGTCCTGGAGGAAGTCGTCGGAGATATTAGAGACGAAAGCGACCATTTGGTAAAAGACATTGTTGTGCGCAAGGACGGTTCACTTTTTGTGAGCGCCACTGTGGACCTGCGTAAGCTATCGTCGCAACTTGGCTTCCAGTGGGAACCCGATGAAGACGCCGCGACCGTCGGTGGTCTTGTCACCGAGGAACTGGAGCGCATCCCCCTGGCTGGCGACTCAATTACCTGGCACGGTTATCAAATAACCGTATTGAGAGCCGACCGTCATCGCGCCAAGCTGTTATCTGTAAAGAAAATTGTAAGTCGGCATTGATTAACAGGTAAAACCAAGACCAAGAGCATCGAGAAACCTAAGCCACAAGCCGCGCTTGCCGCCGTTTCTGTCCGCCCTGCCCAAGGCCTTTTGTGTCGCCTTAACCGCCATCCAACGGATAGGTTCTGGTGGCCAGGGCAATGCGCGCTTGGTGACCAATTGCATCTTTATTAAATCGGTCGGCGCGTATCCCAACAGTTCGATACCAATTCGAGCACCGAATCGTGACGCACTGACGCCATGACCGGTATAGCCTAGCGCCCAGGCGAGTCGGCCATCGTATTTAACGCCTGGAACGACGCAGAACCGTGTGGATGTTGCGATGATACCGCCCCAGCGGTTTGTAAATTTTACGTCGCCTTCCAACTGCGGAAACATTTCAAAAAACTCGGTGGCCAACTGCTCATAGCGAGCCTGTGCATCCATAAGCTCTCGATCAATGCCACGATTGAAGTAGTAACGTACGGCACCACCACCGCCCCAGGTAATTCGGTTGTCCTTGGTCAAACGAAAATAGTGGAACATGTTGACATGGGTACTGAGCGCATGGCGTGACTGGGGCTTGCCCCAATGAATCTTGTCCAGCTGTTCGTCAGTCAACGGCTCGGTGACAATCTGGTAGTCCCAAACCGGAATCACCGAGTTTCTAATCTTGCCAATCGAACTGGTAAACGCATTGGTTGCCAGAAGCACCTTGTCACTGGTAATAACGCCGCCCTCGCACGTTGTCTTCATGCCCGATGTGGCAACCGGCTCGACCTTCTGCATGCGCGTGCCTTCGAAAATACGCACACCCAGTTCATTCAGTAGTACATTCTTCAGTCCCCAACAAAGTCGGGCGGGATCGAGTACACCATTCAGGCCATTCCGGTACCTGAGTCCAGCATAAAAAAGCGGCGAGTTAATTTGTTCCTTAACCGCTTCTCGGTCGTACCAGGTAACTGGCTCACCATTGGCCTTGGCCGCAACATATTCTTCATACATTTCCTCTGCGGCTTCTGGGGTCGGCGCAAGACTGGTTCTGCCCGTCTCCTCATAGCGGGCATCGATACTCCATCGCTTCAATGTCTCCAGCAGCTCGGTGATATTCTGTGTACCCAGCGCCAGAATTTGCTCTTGTTCACCTGGAAATTGTGCATCGGTGTTGGTCTCACCATGCGTAATACTGGTACTCAGGAATCCGCCGTTGCGACCCGAAGCGCCGTCACCGACAAACGTTTGCTCGATCAGAATGATGTCAGCGTCCGGCTTGCGCTCTTTGGCCTGCATTGCCGCCCACAGCCCCGTGAATCCGCCACCCACGATGAGCAGTTCGCATTTTTCGTCCTTGCTTAGCGGCGGTTCTGCATTCGGCATGATTTCAGGGTCATGCCAAAGCGGTCGCAGTTGCGCGTCTTTTAGTGCGTCGTGGTGTTTAAACACGGGTTTTCTCGTTCAGCCGGGCTGGATGACCGCAATATACATGCTTACGCTCTTTTCCACAGCAACACTGCACACCACGCCCTGCGGAATAAAGTACGCGTCGCCAGCCACAAACTCCTGGCTAGCACCGTGCTCATCCGTCAATGTAATCGAGCCATCTTTAATACAAGCAAACTCGTTGTGAGGATACGCTTGTCGCTCGGACACATTGGCATCGAGGGTCCGCATGCCCGAGTAGAACCTTCCTGTTACGTCTTGGTAACTGATGTTCTCCTGCGGCACTACTATGCCTTCATGGGCAGGTGCTGCGGGAATTTCTTCACTTGGATGCTCAGAGATTACATAGTACTTGCGCAGGTAGCCTGGTTGCTGCCACTGGCAGTCGTAACCCTTTGGGATCACAAATGGAGTGCCGGCATTTACAACTTCCACTTCGCCTGTTGCATTGTTCTTAATGTGACACTCGCCTTCGAGTAGCCACATGAATTCGTCGCAAGCATAGGGACCGCCCACCTCCAGCATGGCGTCGGTATCCCACACTCCGACGTATAGACCGATGTCATCGTTTTCATAAACCGAATGGCTGTGCTGCAACGGCACATCAGAGCTGAAATCAGCCGCTTCTAGCTCATCAGGTGTGTTGCCGAAACCATCGGGATCTGGATTTAAACGGATAATCAATTTGGACACTAGCTACACCATTGCATCATTAAGGGGATCAAAGAATCGGAGCTGTTAGTCGTGATGATCTAACTGCTAATTTAAACCAAAACGACTTTTGGGAATATTCATCACGTTCCATAAGGCGCGAATTCGAAAAATCATCTTCAAGCATTGATTCCACTTCGCGAGCGAAGTCTTGGTCCGCCACCGCAGCAGTAATTTCGAAATTAAGTCGGAATGATCGATTGTCAAAGTTTGCAGTTCCAACGGTAGCCAAGGCTTTGTCGACCAGCATAACCTTCTGGTGCAAAAAACCACCTTGGTACCGGTAAAATTTAACGCCGGCCTCTTTTACATCTTCAAGAAACGAATAGGCAGCAAGTGTTACCAGCGGATTGTCGGATTTCTCAGGAATCAGGATTCGGACATCGACACCGCGAAGACCGGCCAACTGCAAGGCCTGCAGAATTGCATCATCTGGAACGAAGTATGGGCTAGCAATCCAAATTCGATGAACAGCGGAATTGATTGCAGCTGCAAATACCAGCGATGAAGTTTCCATACGATCCGCTGGACCCGTAGGAATCACCAAAGCGTTCATATCGCCCTGCCCTGATCGAACCGGCACCCAATTCAAATTCCCAGGCACGCTGTCACTCGCCCAGCGCCAGTCTTCGACAAAGGCAAGCTGCGCACCAATTGCAGCAGGTCCCTCCAACCGAACGTGAGTATCACGCCAATCGCCAAACGCCGGATCCGCCCCCATGTACTCATCACCCACATTGTGCCCGCCAATCCAAGCGACCTTGCCATCGACGACCACCGTCTTGCGGTGATTCCGAAAATTCAGCTGAAATCGATTGCCCAATCCTTTGCGAGTATGAAATGGCCGTACATCTATTCCCGAACTAACTAATTTCTGCCGAAAACCTGATGGCAGCCCCAAGCTGCCAATTTCGTCATAAAGAAACAATACGTTGACGCCGCGATCTGCAGCAGCGATCAATCTCTGCTGCAGCTGCCGACCCAACGAGTCGTCTTTGACAATGTAGAACTGCACCAGCACATACTTTTGCGCGGCATCAATTCCGGCAAAAATACTATTGAAAGTTGCCTCTCCATCAATCAGGAGTTCCGCCAGATTGCCATTGGTCAAAGGCGATCGAGCTAGTGTTTCGGCTAGCCTCACGGCGCCGCTGTTTTGACTACCCTCCACACTAACTTCGGCGAGGTTCCGATTCGCATGCAATATCATACTCGACAATTCGTCGAGCTCATTCTGGCGAGCCAGAACATAACCTTGAAACTTATCGCGTCCAAACACCCAGTAGGCCGGCACAGATACAAATGGAAATGTAACCAGCGACACCGCCCACGCGATAGAGCCCTGGGGTGTCCGGACACTCATCACCGCATGCACGGCCGACAGTATTCCCAGCACCTCAAAGATGACGACCAGAGCGACTATCATTTTTGTTTTCCTGAATTTCTTGCGTGTCACGTTTTACGTCGCGAACGGTTAATGAAACATCGAAGCGTCAAATAGTACCGCGAATTGCCACCTGTGCAGCTCAAAACTATCCGCTCAGCACGAGCAAGGCACGCGTGTTGAATATCTATAGTGAATCAAGGTACCGTGGTTTTCGAATACCTCAACCTACAAGCGACCTTAATGCAGACAGATGTAGTAATCGTCGGTGCCGGTGTGGCCGGATTGTCTGCGGCAAAGCACCTGGCCTGCCAGGGTGTTTCATTTATCGTCGTCGAAGCCTCTCATCGCATCGGTGGGCGTGCCTACAGTGAAGAGATCGGGCCGGATACCTGGTTTGATCTCGGCTGCGCCTACCTGGTTGCAGGCGCCAATGCGCAAGTCCGGGAGGACGAGAGCAACCCGCTCATAGACTTCGCATTTAAGAGCGGCGCCGTCATCGAGGAATATCGCCACCCCACCCGCTACGTGTACAACGGTCGTCTGCTGGGTAGCGAACAGGAAGAGGCTCTTGAACAATATTTTGCCGATTGTGACGCGGCAATACAGCGCGTCTCTGAAAGTGGAGCCGACCCGGCCATCAGCGAGGTTATCGACGTTGACAGTCCATTCCTGACGCCGTACTCGGACATGATGGCTGTTACCGTCCCTAAAGATCTCGACGAGTCGTCGACCGCCGACTTCCACTTTGGGCCTGACGAGTACGTCAACTTCAATACGCAGCGCGGCTATGGCAACCTTGTCGCGCAATGGGGTAGCGACATCGATGTATCTCTGAATTCCAAAGTAGAGAGCGTTAACTGGGCCGGTCAAGACGTTCAGGTGAAAACGTCCAAAGGGACTATACGAGCACGCTGCGTGATCAGCACAGTCTCCACCGGCGTTCTGGCAGCGCAGCAAATCGAGTTCGAGCCACGTCTACCAGACGCGAAAATACAGGCAATTCAAGAAATCACCATGGGCGCTGAGAACAAAATTGGCGTGCATTTTACCGAGCAGGTTTTCACAGCTGAGGACAGCGGCTACTACCAGGTCTGGTCGGACGAAGCTCCCGGAGCGTACGTCGATGTCAACCTGGTCTCGACCAATATCGTGACGGTCTTTATCGGCGGCCGATTCAGCATCTGGATGGAGCAACAAGGACAAGATGCCGCTCGCGAATTTGCCATCGAACGAATCGTCGATATTTTTGGCAACGATGTTCGCAAGTCCGTAGGCCGCACGATCGCAACCGCCTGGGCAACCGACCCATGGACTTTTGGCTCCTATGCCTCGGCGAATCCCGGTCAGTATCGCCAGCGCGAAGAACTGCCAGAACCGATTGACGGCAAATTGTTCTTCGCCGGTGAAGCAACAGCCTGGGCCAACGGCACTGCTAATGGTGCCTATTGGTCGGGTATTCGAGCCGCTTGCGAAGTAATGAGCGTGTTGGCCGCCGACAAGACCTGACTGCCGACACACATCTAATGCAACCCACTCATCTTGGCACTGGTACTCAACTGACCTACGGCTCTGGCGGGACCGCTTACGGTGTCTATTACAACGCACACTATTTTGTCCTGGTCTTCTACAGTCAGGTGCTGGGGCTGGATCCGGCGCTGGCTGGGCTGGCGGTTGGCATCGGTCTGGTGATCGACGCAATCACCGATCCGCTCATCGGCTATCTGTCCGATAACACGCAATCACGCTGGGGCCGTCGACACCCCTGGTTAGTCGCGTCCGTATTGCCGCTCGGTGGCGCTTTCTATTTCTTATGGCATCCACCGGGCTTTGTCGAAGGCGACACACTTCTGTTCATTTGGCTTGCCGTCTGCAACGCAACCATGCGAACCGGTATCACCATGTTTCTTGTGCCGGCGTATGCAATGGTGGCCGAACTCACAGAAAAGTACGACGAACGCACGCGTCTGCTGACCAATTTTCACGTATTTTACTCGGTGGTCGGTAACGGTATGTCGTTGCTGATGTATGCCGTTTGGCTGGTGCCTACCGAGGAGATTGCTGATGGCGTTCTGAACGCCGCGGGCTATCAGAACGCCGGACTGTTCGGCGCAACAGCCATCGTCCTTTCCATCCTGGTGTTCAGTTTCGGTCTGAGAAAATTTATCCCAAAGCTGAAGCAATTCGAGGTTGCCGAGTCAATTGGCGTACGCCAATTTTTCGGCCAGGTTACGGATGTATTCCAGAGTCAATCAGCGCGAATAACCACCCTAGCCGGAATCATGTACTACATCGGTACTGGCACCTACGTCGTATTGTGGGTCTACATCTATAGCTATTTCTGGGAATTCACCAGCGAGCAAATTTCGATCATCGTCTTGCCGATGGCCCTCGCGGCATTATTTCTGCCACCGGTGATGAAACGACTGACGGCCGGACGAGAAAAAAAGCGGGTTGCCATCATGGGAATCTTGGCAGCCATGGCAGTCAACGTAGTTCCTATCACCTTGCGCCTGCTCGGCCTCTTTCCGGAGAATGGCAGTGACGCCTTGCTCTGGATAATGGTTGTAGCTGGTTTCCTCGAGGTAAACTTTTTTCTGGTGTTCGACATTAGCTGGCGATCCATGACCTCGGACCTTACCGAGAGAGTTGAACTCGAGACTGGGCGCCGAAATGAGGGTGTCATCTCATCTACCATCACTTTTGTTACCAAATGTGCAGATGCTCTGGGCACATTGATAGCAGGAATCTTGCTTTCGGTAATTGCGTTCCCGACCGAAACGGCCGTTGGTGACGTTCCGCAGGACACTATCAATAAACTTGGGCTAATTTACGGGCCACTAGTTTTCATGATCTGGATGGGAGTAGTCCTGACGATTGCGCGCTATCGCATAAGTCGAACTCGACATCAGGATATGCTGAATAGCCTCTCGAATCGTTAGCTCGTATTGATCTTCGCGGGAGGACGGCGTATTTATGTGGCAATAACATCAGGAGTATGTTTTTTTGATGCACTACACCAATCTAAGACTTATCTCGATTCTGTTTATTGCCGTCCTGATGACTGGCTGCGCGAGTTTTGGGGCAACTGACGGTGTTGATAACCTTTGGCGCGACGTGCCGGCCGATGCATTTGAGAATGGTGTTACGACACAGGCAGACGTGCTCGAGCTGCTGGGCCCACCTTCACAATTGATCAGCCTGCAAAACCAGAACGTGTTCTATTACCTGACTGAAGAATTGTCCGGCGAGGGTAAGATATTCATAATCTGGAATCAGGCGAGCGCCGAGAGTAAGTACGATCGTGCCATCTTCTTCTTCGACACCAACGGTGTTCTGCAAGAGTTCTCCTTCAGCAAAGAACAGATTGCAAGATAAGACTTCATGCGCCGACTTCGAATCCTACGATTGGCCCTGGCAACCGCCGCTATCGCCCTTTCAGGCTGCGCGCTCTATGATCATGATCTCGGCGTACCACTAAGCCTTGAGTCGGTCGAAAAATTTCCACCAGGAAGCCACTACTCGGCAGTGCTCGACGAATTCGGACCACCGACGAAATTGAGCGTTCTCGAAAACGGCATGGCGTTTCTTTACGAGCACGTAACATTGACCGAGCGCCAGTATGGATTGATTCTATTCGGCGAAATCGGCAAATGGATAAAGGCCGTCTATGCCACGGCCGACGCCGATGTCGAAGCCATGCTCTTCATATTTGACGAAAACGGGACGCTCCGCGGTGCCGATGCCCAGAGCTGGAGCGCCGATGCCGGCGCGGGCATGTCGATGACTTTAATCTTCTCCGCTGGCAGCTTCACCGATACAGAGCAGTATGAGTCCTCCGCCACCCAGTCACTGGATTGGGGAAGAGCCCTGACTATGTCGCCACTGGTAACGTTAAATAGCCGGCAAAACCTTGAGAGCGGTGCGAACGGCGTCCAACTCACAACGAATTCCGAGGGCGCGGGCCAACACACATTGGAACTCGGATCGCACTAGGCGCGGTGCGGAAGCTCACGACTGCTCTTTTGGCACCACCTTGAAGATGACATTCATAATGTTCTGCGTGAAGCCACGGGACGGCTGTTTCTGCCTGGTTTCCTCACTGTTGGTCCAAACCACCGCTCCTTTCTCATCGAGGGTCAGGCGCCAGGCGTTCGCGCCGTCCATATCACGCAGCATGATGGCCCGAAGTTCAGCAGCAAGTTCGGGGCTGTCAACGATCACCCCCATCTCGGTATTAATAACTGCGGAACGTGGATCGAAATTCATCGAACCGATAAATACGTAGCGAGTGTCGATAACCACGGCCTTCGAGTGTAAACCGGTGAATTTCGCTTGTGCCGGAGGCACGTCGACCAACTCTGAAATCGCCGGGTCTGCCCGGAACTCATACAGGTCAACGCCTGCTTCTAAAAGATTCTTGCGCCATTTCTCGTAATGGGCATTGACGATGGGTACGTCGTGAGACGCGAGAGAATTCGTGAGTATTTTGACCTCAACCCCCCGATCGGAGAGGCTTTGCAGGAACTCGATCCCGGGTTCGCCCGGTACCACGTAAGCATTGGTGATAAGCAGTTCCTGCTCTGCCATATCGAGGAACGAGAACAGGCCAGCGAACATCGCGTGCTCGACCGTCGCGCCTTCTATGCGATCATAAACGATCAAACTTTCGCCCACGTGAAGCTGCTCGGGCAGCGCCAGTAATTCGGTCGCCCAGTCTTTGACCGCTCGCGGAAACGCCTCCAGCTCCGGCGCCTCGCGGGCATTCGCCTGAAGATCTTCCCAGCCTGCCTCAGCGCGATCCGGGTCGGTTTTCGTGGTCAGGTTTTTTGCAGATGCGACCAACTCGCTGTTCCAGAAGTGATCGAACATCTCATTCGCCTGCAACGCGATCGGGCCGACACCCAACACATCGAGGTCGTGGAAGTTGAAATCATGACCGAGTCCGAAGTAGTGGTCACCGATGTTTCGTCCTCCGAGAATCGCCGCATGCCCGTCGGCGATGAGCAGCTTGTCGTGCAGGCGCACGTTCAGCCTTTCCATCTGGGCGATCATTGCCCCGGCGCGACTCATAACGCCGCGTTTCTTCCACGGATTAAAAAGTCGCATCTCGATATTAGGGTGCGCCTCAAGATCCGCCATGAATGCTTCTTGCCCGATAGTCAGGAGATCATCGATCACCAGGCGCACGTGCACACCCCGCTCGGCGGCATGAACTGCCCGTTCAAGCAACAGCTTGCCGCTATGATCCGGATACCAAAGGTAGGTAACAATATCGACGGAGCTCACCGCCGAATCGATCAAAGCCAGTCGCCAAAGCAGGCTCTCATAGCTCGGATCGAGGAGCATGAAGCCGGAGTGCTCCGAATCAGATCGTTCCGCGACCGCGTCGGCGAGCTTCGCGAGTTGTCCCGATGTTGCTGGTGGCGACGCATAGGTCGGCTGAGGTGGCTCGAGATCGTCCTGCAGCCCGGGCGACGCGCAACCGACTGCGCCGAGAGAAAGCACCAGCAGCGCAACAAGTTTCATGCTTCCGCAAAATTTCTGGCGCCGCATCATCGCTCAGTACCGAAGTCGATCCGTGTCAGCTCCGCGATATCAGTCGGTTCGCCAGAAAAGAAAAGCACTATGCGCAGGCCATCCGTGAAATAGGGGTCTCCGGTGAGGTTGCCGCGGGGTTCCTCGAACGGCGCCACACCGACGCCCGGCACGTAGCCATAGGCTCGCAGCGACTGCGCATAAGCAAGATCCTCAAGCAAGTATTCACGGGTTTCGTCCACATCTGGGTCGATCTTATGCGTGGTAATGGTCTTGCTGGTGAATCGTACTCCGATATCGCGGCTAATCTGGCCGATCCAGACTGGCTGCCCCTCGTAGCGGAGTGGCGTTAGCCAGAGTCGCAAGTGATTGCGCTCATGGATGCTGGTTCTCGCCTTTTGCAGAGCCGCATCCTGGGCACGTCCAAAAACATAGAGCGCGCTGACGGGTGAGTAACGATAATCACTACCGCTCAAGGCCGACTTTGCCGTCTTCCAGAGCGAACCTGTGTGAATCGTCTCAGTCTCATCCCAGCCAGACCTCACGAATGCATGGTAGACATCCTGTACGTCACCGACGATGGCTATGTTCAATGGGTCGCCGAGGCTCTTACCCTTTTTGTCAGTCACACAGCACGGCATGGCTGCGAGTTCAGAGTGCAGTTCTGCCAGACCCACTTCGCGAATATCTTCGGGCGGATAAAGATTTTCCCAGTCGACATTATAGTGATCGAGCTTCAGACCCGGTACGGGAACGAAGAATGTCATCATGAAATGCGAGTCAGGCCCTACCACATCAACATTGAAAGATTTCGTGCCCTGATCTATGCGCGTGAAGACATAACCCGACCTGGAAGCACCCGGCTCAACGTTGATGCCCATACTGCGCCGATAAACCTCCCGATTAATGTCCGGATTCAGGTCAAGCAGCGGAATTCGGTTCTGCAGTCTGTACGAAGTCTCAATTGGTGTGAAGTACGCTTCGTCGAGACCTGCGGGCAAAAACAAGAGATCTTCAATACCGAAATTCTCAATCTTTATCCACACCGGCTGAATGTTGCGGCGATAGAGACGTGCGCCGAATATTTCATACGTTTCTTCTGCACTCGGCACCGCGGTCGTCACACGGATGTCACCCTCGGTTTGCGTATACGTTCGATCATTGGGTGGCGGCGTCTCCTGTGCAAAAACAATTGCGGACAGCAACAAGCTCAGCAGCAGTGCAAGTCGACTAGTCATGGATCTGTTCCCAATCGAGGATCTCTGTTTCGTCCATTCCAACAGGCTTCTCAACAATAAACAGAACCGCGCGCTTACCATCGGTGAACCAATTACTACCGGCAAAATTTCGCTTTGGCGCATCAATTGTTGTTGCCGGTATGCCCTCGCCGAGGGCAAACGCTGCGAGCGATTGGCTGTACCAAAAACTCTGCAAAACAAACAAGCGCGCATCGTCGACGTCCGGGTCGATTTGGTAATCACGAAATGAGCGGTCTCGGTTCGTTGCGCTGATATCGTAGCTTGCCTGGGCTAACCATACCGGAACATCACCAAGGCGGATCGACGACAGCCAGATGCGCAGCTCCTTACGCTCGCTGCCGTCCGGCCGTGCCTTGTGAAAGGTGCCATCGGGAATCCTGCCGTCAAAGTGGTGTTTTCTTGCCAGCGAGGCGGTATTACTACCCGACTGTGTCTCCTGCCATTGGCTGCGTAGCAATGCGCGCCGCAATGCGACGGGCGTTGCCACAATAGCAATATTCATGGGATCGCCAATGGCAGACTCAGTTTCATCCGTGCTGCAGCAGTCATAACCGGACAGAATTTCGCGAAGTCCTTGCATATCTACCGTGCGCAATTCTTCCGGTTGATACAGATCTGTAAAACTCACATCCATATAGTCAGGCCGAAAACCCTCCATCGGCACGAAGAATGTGAAATTGAAGGACGCATCGCTGGTGAACGCATCGACATTGAACCCCTTCGTGCCTTCGACCAGATGCGTGAAGACGAGCCCCGTTCTGGTTTCGCCTGGCGGTATGACTCGCGGTATGCCGTTCTCATACAGCCAGCGCTCCATCGCTGCCTTACCCTCGCGGCTGTATCCTTTGCGAAAGTACCAGGCCACTTCCATCGGCGAGTAGTACTCGTCATCGATGCTATACAGTGCCAGTCGCACGGGATGCGACTGCTCGTTTTCAATCTCCAGCCAGACCGGCTGAATACCTTGTTCGTAGAGATCGAGACCTGTGAACGAGATAACTTCGTCTGCTGTCGGCACAGCCGCCGAAACACGGACTCCTTCCTGCTCTTTTGTTATTACTCGATGTACGAATGACGCTTTATCGATTTCATGCGCTTCAAACGAGTTCGTCGCACAACCGCTAGAAATAAGCAGGACTGAAATCAGAGCGATTACTGCCGGTGATAACGTTGTACTAGTTTTCATATCGGATTGGCCGCTGAGACTAGAATACAAAGCGACTTGTATCATTCTGTACCCCCGTTAAACATGCCTCAGACTCGGCCCCAATCATGTACGCACATGCCACAATTGGCGATTTAATCGATGCAAGCGCACAATAAATAATTAATAAATCTAAGAACAATACTCATCCGCTCAAAAAGTTAGTGCAACTAATGGGGAAATGTCTATGAAACGCTTTGTCACACTAGCCGGCCTGACCGCTGCCCTTTGTTTTCTAAGCAGCATTTCACTGGCGCAGGATGCCGGATTACCGCCATCGAAAGAACCCACTCGCACCGACCCTGAATTGCCTTACTCGCCTTATGCCACTGGCTCCGCAGCAACCCGGGTGTTCTGGGGCGACACTCACTTGCACACGTCGTTCTCGATGGACGCCGGCGCATTCGGTAATCGTCTTGGGTTAGAAGACGCCTATCGCTTCGCCCGCGGCGAGGAAATCGACTCCACGACGGCGGGCCGAGTTCGCCTCGCTCGTCCACTAGACTTCCTCGTTATTGCGGACCACTCCGACAACATGGGCTTTTTCCCCGACCTGTTTGCTGGCGAACCGGCGATTCTTGACGACCCGACGGGTAAAGAGTGGTCCGACAAGATCAAAGCCGGCCAGGGAATGGAGGTTGCGTTTGAAATTATCGATAGTTTCTCCCGCGGCACTTTTCCGGACGATTTGATGTACTGGCCTGATGGGTCGATGTATCGGTCAGCCTGGGACAAGACGATAGCCGCAGCTGAGCAATACAATGAGCCTGGGAGATTCACCGCATTTATCGGCTACGAGTGGACGTCGCAGGTACCGCCAGGACAGAATCTGCACCGGGTCGTTATCTACAAGGACGCCGCAGATAAGGCCAGTCAGACTGTGCCCGCAACGACCTATCCGCCACAGGGCAGCACGGACCCGGAGTACTTGTGGGAACTCATGCAGGAATACGAGGACACGACTGGCGGCGACCTGCTCGCGATCGCGCATAACGGCAACCTGTCGAATGGCCTGATGTTCCCGCTCATCAACCATGTGGATGGCAAGCCGATCACGCGCGAGTATGCTGAAACACGCGCCATGTGGGAGCCGCTGTACGAGGTGACCCAGATCAAAGGCGATGGCGAAGCGCATCCGTTGCTGTCACCCAATGACGAGTTCGCCGATTATGGTACCTGGGACAAAGGCAACCTGAATCTCAGCGAAGCAAAAACCGACGACATGCTGGCCCACGAATACGCGCGAAGCGGGCTTGGACTCGGGCTGCAAATCGAACAGGACCTTGGCATCAACCCTTACAAGTTCGGCATGATCGGTTCGACCGATAGCCATACATCGTTGGCAACCGCTGATGACGACAACTTTTTCGGTAAGCATTCCGGATCAGAACCAGGTCCCGAGCGAATGCAGCATCCATTTGCAAAATTCGGCGACCTGGAAATCGCCGGCTGGGAAACGGTCGCTTCGGGTTATGCCGCCGTCTGGGCAACCGAGAATACCCGTGAGGCTCTTTTCGACGCCATGGCACGGCGGGAAACATACGCGACAACCGGATCACGGATGCTCGTGCGCTTTTTCGGTGGCTGGGAATTCGACGAAAGCGACACGACTTCACGCCAGCCGGCTGTTGCCGGCTATGAGAAAGGCGTACCAATGGGCGGAGACCTGACCGGCGCATCACGAGGAGATACCCCATCGTTTCTGGTAGCGGCCGTTAAAGACCCCATCGGCGCGAACCTGGATCGCATCCAGATCATCAAGGGCTGGGTCGATGACGACGGAGAATCACACGAGCGAATCTACGACGTTGCCGTTTCCGATGATCGCGAAATCGACGCTGACGGCCGTTGCCGCACGCCGGTTGGCAATACAGTTTCGCTGGAAGACGCGAGCTGGAACAACACCATCGGGGCAACCGAGTTGATCGAAGTATGGAGTGACCCGGATTTTGACGCGGGCCAGGCAGCTTTTTATTACGTCAGGGTCATCGAAATTCCGACACCGCGTTGGACGGCTTATGACGCCAAGTACTATGGCGTTGACCTCGACGAAGAAGACTCGGGTATCCATCAGGAGCGCGCGTACACGTCACCGATCTGGTATACGCCGTAAGAACTTCCGAATCGCCTGTGTCGCAATAGCGTCGCAGGTGGTTAGCTAGGCAAAGGTATGAATTCCGTCTCGCCAGGCACCGTGCCAAACCTACCCTCGCGCCAGTCGGATTTCGCCTGTTCGATGCGCTCTTTCGAACTGGACACGAAGTTCCAGTAAATATGGCGCTTGCCGAGATTGTCGCCGCCCACAACCATGACGCGAGTATCCTCGTTGGCGTGCAGTGTCATTGTTTGCCCAGTTGCGGCTACGGCCATCACGCCTTCGGAGTACGCCTGATTGTCGATCGCGACGCTGCCAGTCACTATGTACGCCCCCAATTCCTCATACTGATCTGGCAGCGTTAGCTCACATCCCTTGGATATGACACATTCGAGATACAGCGTCGTTGAATAGGCATGTACCGGCGAGGTCTTGCCGTATGCCTCACCAATAATGACGCGCACCATCGTGCCGTTGACGTCAGTTTGCGGAATGTCTTCCGCCGGATAGTGTTTGAAGTCCGGATCACACTCTTCATCTTGCAGCGGAAGCGCCATCCACGACTGGATCCCATGCAGTCGTGAGGTCTCGTTGAAGTCATCACCGGCTCGCTCGGAATGAACCATGCCGCTGCCGGTTGTCATCAGATTGACCGCGCCACTTTGGATCGGCTGAACGAAGCCAAGATTGTCGCGGTGCATGATCTCGCCCTCGAAAAGGTACGTGACTGTCGCGAGACCAATATGCGGATGCGGTCGGACCTGGACACCCTCGCCCGGCGGAAACTCTGCTGGCCCCATGTGGTCGAAAAAGATAAATGAGCCCACCATTCGCTTCTCGGGCGCAGGCAGCACACGGCGCACCGTAAACTCACCCAGATTCTTTACCTTGGGCTTGATGAATACCTCAACGGAGCGCGGCTGCTGTTTATTCATTGGTAACCTCTTGCCGAGCGAGTACTGAAGATCGTGTAAGAGAATACTCACGGCCTGTTAGAATGACAACTGGTCCGATTCCAAATAGAGTTCCTGCTATGAACCGCTTATTTGTAACACTATTACTTTTTTCCGGCACAGCGATGGCCCAAGACAATCAGGATGCCCACCCCATGCTGGAGAGTAAATGGTGGGTGAACGTGGGTTCGTATCTCCCTAAGCGCACATTTAAAGCATCGGCCAATGCTACCGCGGCCGGCCTCGAACGCGACTTTGAATTTGAAGGAACCTTTGGGCTGGATGACAAACCCAGCGTGTTTATGGCTGAACTTGGCTGGCAGTTTGGCGAGAAATGGGGTGCGGCAGTGCAATACTTCAACTCGTCACGAAAAGGCCAGCGAACCCTCGACGAAACGTTCGAATGGCAGGATGTTACGTACGAGCTCGGTGCCACACTAAAAGGTGAAACCAACATCGATATCATGCGTGTATTCTTTGCACGCCAGTTTTTCGACAACGGTCCGCATCACCTTCGAGTCGGCTTGGGAGTGCATTGGATTGAACTCGGCGCAACAGTCGCCGGCCAGGCCACATTAGACGATCAAAGCACCGAATTTCGTCGCAGCAGCGCCTCGGCCAGCCTACCAGTACCCAACATCGGCGCGTGGTACCGTTACTCATCGAATGATCGATGGCTATGGACTGCCCGGGCAGACTGGTTGGATGCCAATATCGACAATTATAATGGAGGGATCTGGAACGTCTCCGGCGGTGTCAATTATCGGATTTGGGACCACGTCGGAATCGGCGCGAGCTACCAGTACTTCCAGTTATCGGGCGCACTGAAAGAACCTAACTGGCGAGGCGAGATCAAGACGACCTTCACGGGGCCATACCTGTACCTTAGCGGTTATTGGTAGGAATCAATCCTCGTCGGCGCCCTTGGCAACCTCTGCGTCGAGGTCTTCTATTGTCGGCGGCACCCAACCTCTGCCAAGTCGATTACCAAACCTGGCTGAATTGCCCTTCATGAACTCAGCGTGCCGATCGAGATACTCTTTGCTACGCCGCACATACTCTTCGTTCTCATGGACAGGAATATTCGGGTCATAGCTAGAAGCAAGCCCCACCATCTGCGCCTGATCATTTTTCACAAAGCCCCGCACCTGCCGTTCAGCATCATAAGGATGCACGCCAAGCGCTTCCAGCGCGTACCGACCTGCCCGCACCGAACTATCAAACGTCTCCCGAACAATGTCTTGGGCGCCTGCGTTGTAAAGTTCGTATACGTGATGCCGGTTGATAGCACGCGCCACGATGTGGACATTGGGGTGATGGCGGGAAACATGTTGTACGAGTTCGGTTGCGCTGTCCTCGTCGTCGATTGCCACAACGAGTATCTCGGCCTCGTCGATGCCCGCTGCATGTAACAGATCGGGCCGCATGGCATCACCAAAGAATGCCTTAACACCGAAGCTGCGCATCACCTCCAGCTGCTCCGACTGGTAGTCCAGTACAACTGTCTTGTAACCGGCCGCTGACAGCATGCGATTGATGACGCCACCGAATCGACCCAGTCCGGCGATTATGACCTTGCCGTTCTCGTCAATATTATCGGCCTCTTCTTCTTGAGCGCTGACAAAGCGAGGAGCTATCACCTTCTCGTACAGTATGAATAATCCCGGCGTAAGCAACATCGACAATGCGACCACCAGCAATAGTTGTTCGGCGATGGCTGTGGGGATTACTCCGTTGGCAACGGTAAACGACAACAACACAAAACCGAACTCACCGGCCTGAGCGAGCCCGAGTGTGAATAACCAGCGATCTGAACCCGTGATCTTGAATACTCGGGCCAGCACATAAAGTATCAATGCTTTGAGCGCAATCAGGCCCAGCGTCATGGCGATGATGTTGCCAAAGTTACCCAAGAGCAGGTCGAAGCGAATGGCCGCGCCAACAGTGATGAAGAACAGGCCGAGTAAGAGACCCTTGAACGGATCGATGTCGCTTTCGAGTTCGTGACGGTACTCGCTGTTCGCTAGAACCACACCGGCGAGAAAGGTGCCCAGCGCCGGTGACAGGCCAACAACAACCATCAGCAGCGCTATCGCAATGACCAGCAACAAGGCGGCTGCCGTGAACAGCTCACGGAGCTTGGCCATCGCAATAAAACGAAAGATCGGTCTCGTCAGGTAACTACCCGCAACAACAACAAACGCGATCGCGCCTACGGTGACCAGGGCGCGTTGCCAACCCGCCAGCCGATCAACCAGGCTGAGCGATGCATGGCCGTCGCCCGCCGCATCGTGCGCCGCCGCCATCAGTTCCTGCAACTCCGGCAACGCCAACAACGGGATGAAGGCCAACATTGGAATAACTGCAATATCCTGGAACAAAAGAACCGAGAAACTTGCCTGGCCGCCGTCACAGCGCATCAGGCCTTTCTCATTCAATGTCTGCAACACAATAGCGGTGGACGAGAGAGCGAATACCAGGCCGATCGCGAGCGCAATGGACCAGGGCTGCCCAAACGCCATCGCAATTACGGTGACAGCCGCGGTCGTGATCGATACCTGCAAGCCACCCAGGCCCAACAATCTGTGTCGCATGGCCCACAACATGCT
>JBPCXZ010000091.1:0-4021 GCA_051008055.1 Woeseiaceae bacterium | reverse complement strand
CCGGTTCGAGCTTGCCCGACAGGGTGACGCCGCTGATCTCTGCACCAATCGCCGCTGTGACCGGCTCAATTTTCATTCGCTGCCTGTATCAGTCGTCGTTGTTCCGCAGCGTTCCTTTCGTATTGTTCGAGCAGCGCGATAAATGCAGGGTCCTCACGAATCGGATCGAATATCGCGTCGTGTTTCAGAAGATTGTGATTATGCTCATCGTTAAACATATCCGCCGAAAAGCCATTCAGGCGTCGCAATGCTGCGTCTGGGTCGCCAAGTGCGAGGCGCGATTCAATGCCGGGCAGAGCGACGAAGTTGTAAGCTTCCTCGAACTGGTCCCGTCTGTCCTGCCCTGCTTGCAGGAACATGGCGCCACGTTCGCGGTCTCCATTATTAATGAACGCCATCCCAACGTAATACACGCCTAACCATGATCGATCAAAGCTGTGCGGCGGCTCGTCGAAGAGGTGCGGGTACAAGTTATCCATTACCTCGAGAAAGCTATCGAGGTTCTCTGTCTCAAGCGAGTACGTATAGAGCGTATGCACGGCGATGAAACGCGCACCTCGCCTGATTTCAATTTCTTCTTCAAGAAGCTGGCGCGCGAGTCGGGCGCTTTGCTCCCGGTTCTCACGCGTGTGAAAGTCCATGAAAAGCGGCGCGGCTTTGGTCAGCGGGTGCTCAGGGTCAATTTCTGCGCCGCGATCAAACCAGCGTTGCGCTTCACTCGGCATGCCGGCTGCCAAATATAATATGGCAACTTGCCCTGACGGCTCAGGGTCCAGTGGATCTGCAGCTTGAGCCTCCTTCATATAATTAATAGCCATCGCGTATTCGCCGCGAAAGCCATGCAGGGCAGACCTCATGCCCCTGGTGTTGGCGCTTTCGGGATTGATGGAGTCGATTCTGTCTAACACAGCCTCAAAATCATCAAAGCGCCGCAATGCGCCATAGAGGTTTGCAAGCTCGTATAAGGTGAGTTCGGACAAAGGATCGAGTCGCGCTGCTTTTTCAAACACCGGCACCGCCTCGCTCGGCCGTGCATCGGACATCAAAAATTCACCAAAATAGGTAAGCGCAAGAGCGTCGTTCGGTCCCAGCTCGATGGCCTTGCTCAACAACCCCTCGGCCGTCTCGAGGTTGCCTTCTAGCAGCTCAGTCTTCCCCAAAACCGCGAGCGCTTCCGAAGACTCTGGAGCGAGATCCAAGGCCTGCGATGCGGTGTCTCGAGCCGCGGCGATCGCCTCGTCTCGGCTGAGAATGCCGTAGTCTTCCATCTCCAGATAAGTTCGGCCAAGCGTTGACCAGGCACGAGCGTAGTTTGGGTCGTACTCGACGGCTTTCTGCAGATGCGCAGTCGCCCTGGAGAAATTTTCCATCGAAGATTCGTTAAGCGCATTTACGCCGAGCAGGTACTCGGTGTAGGCCTCAAGATTCTCGGTTTGGTCGCTGTCGAGCGTGCCTGCTGTCTCGCCCAGCAAAGAAACTTTTAACGCGGCGACCACCTCATCGGCAATTTCGTCCTGGATGGCGAACACATCGACAAGATCCCGATCGAAGTTGCCGGACCACAGGTGAAATCCATTCTCGACATCGATGAGCTGTGCTGTCACACGAATCTTGTCACCGGCACGCTGCACGCTGCCTTCGAGCACGGTCGCGACATTCAACTGATTACCGATCGAGGTGATGTCCATCGTCTGATCACGGAATTGAAAAGATGACGTTCTTGCGGCAACACGGATCTCGCTGATCTGTGCCAGCATGTGCAGCATCGTGTCAGCGAGACCGTCAGAAAAGTAGGTACTACTCTTGTCGTCACTCATATTGACGAAAGGCAGCACGGCAATTGATGGTGTTACATCTTCCTCGGCAACAGCGGTGGGCATTTCACTGGTAGCTAAAACCTCCTGAGTCTGTGTCTCGCCTGCCAGAAAAAACTTGTCGACGAGCAACATACCGACAGCGATAACCAGAACACCGATAATGATACGGTCCAGCCGTTGGCCGGTATGGCTGGTAATAGACTGTTTGCGGTCGACGTGCTTCTCGCGCTTGATACCTTCGGGTGTCAGCTCGAACGCCCAGGCGAACAGCAGCACCGCCGGGAAGCCGATAGCGAGAATGGTTAGCGCAAGTTTAGGCGCGAAGTCCGGTAGCGATAGTAGCGGTGAGACCGTGTCTATAGCTTGCAGGATTAACCAGGTTAAAACCGCATACGCAACGCCAACGCGATAGACGTTGCGGCGTTTGAGTTCTTCGAAGAGAGAGGTCTTTTTGTTATCGCTGCTCAAGTGCGCAGCATACCATTTTGAAGGCCGTCAGAGACGAACCGTCGTTATCGTCAATGCTCAGCTTGGGTAGGCCGCATCTCCTTGAGCTCTAACCAAGCTGCGACGTCAGCCATAAGTACCGGGATCACGGAAACCATACCGAAACCAATGTTGCCCGACATGAAAATGACGATGCAGGACAGGAACAAAGTCAGGCCTAATAGTATTGCACCTGCAAGTCGGGTCTTTTTGAAAGCCATCATTACGCCGCCGAGAAACTGTAGCGCGCCGAATGCGACGATGAGCTGAGAGCTGTAGCCCATTTCCCCTTGAAAAAAAGCCATTTCCTGGGGAGTCTGCATCATCTTTGATACGCCAGCGGCAACGCCGAGCAGTGCCAGCAGGATCCAATTTAGAGTCTTTAGTTTCTGCATATCGATTTAGCTCAGTCCGAGTCGTACATTTTCACGGTGAAACATGTCGCGAATGCTGTCGCCGTCGGATGGTCGCTCTTGCATGCTTTCCGGGTCCCACTCGCTGCGCTCGGTGTTGAAGAAGTCGCCGCCATAAATATGAATGCCGCCGGTGAATCGTAACAGCGGGTTCGTTACCGAGTGGACAACGTCAATCGGCAGCTCTGCCGTATCGCTGAGAAACAATGCGTCGGCACCGATTGCTTTCATTCCGTCTGCAGTCTCGCGCCAGAAAATGTTGTCTTCGCGACCGGTGTAGATGCCGATATTGGCCCACATCAGGTGATTGTGCGGCATCAGGTTCATTTGCGGAGTCCAGCGCGCATTGAAAATGGTGAGTGTCGCGGACTTGTGCATTACGATGATGCCGGCTTTGTCTGGATCGCCGAGCGCAGCAATAACGGCGGAAGGCTTGGATACTGCACGTGCCAGAACGTCCTTAACGGCTGTCTGTGCGTTACTTTCTGAATTGGCTGCGATGCAGTCTTCGACGAAGCGATCGACGTCGAGTTTGTCGGCACCGACGGAGGTTGGCCGTTTCTGCCTGGCCATTGCCGTGGCGTTGAGTGTTAGTTGCGCAGCCGCTGCCGCGGCTCCGAGAACCACTCTACGCCGAACTGGATTCATGCCGTTACCTCTCGTTCAGATAGATAACAATAGCATCTTCCAGCCGTTGCGCCTCCTGAATCATTTGGTCAGCGGTGTTTTCGCCCATAGAGTGGATCTGTGCAGCAGCCAGCAAGGTTGAACGCAGGGTTCGCCACTCACGCGAATCGATCGGAAAGTTCCAGACCGGGTCGGCACGGTGTCTAAAATCTGCACCGAGTCTTACCTGTACCGCATCGTTCGCCTCGTTCATTGCACGATTACCGGTGTCGCCACGGAAGTGCGGCAAAATCAAACCGCGCTCGTACAGTGCAGGAATAATCTGGCCGTCGATATAAACGCTGTTGTTGCGTTCGACGATCGCCTGGTGGTGTTCCGCAGCTTCGTAGAAGCGAACGACCGCATCACGCAGATTACGATTACTGATGACGCTGAGTTCACCGGTGCTTAGCAAATCTGTATAGGCAGACGACGGTAGATCGAGTGTGTATCGATCGACGCGTAACAAGTCTGATCGAATCGTATTCTTGTCATACGGCGCGCGTCTCGATAACGCAGAGTAAGCACCCAGTGCAGCGTCAAAAGCGCCGGCGGAGTAGTCGGAGAAGTCTTGCAGTTCTTTGACCGAATCGCCAAGGTCGCGCAGGACGAGCTCCAATGATTCGAGCTCATCTTTCT
>JBPCXZ010000090.1:0-7468 GCA_051008055.1 Woeseiaceae bacterium | reverse complement strand
GATCGGGCTCTCAAATGGTTACCGGCCGAAGGGCCCACCAAGCTTCGAGCGTGCTGCATTTTCGGTGAAATCTGGCGATGGCCAAACTATGGCCGTCGAACTGTCCAAGGTGCTCGGTGAGCGAGGGCGCCTGGGCGTTGGTGCCGGTGTCATTGGACAAAGCAGCCCCTATCTCGGCTCGGACACAACGGTCTTGCAGCCCATTCCGGCAATTACTTACAACGGTGAGCGCCTGCAGTGGCTGGGTCCGACCGTGCAGTACGGACTTCTCGGTGTTGGCAAGTCACGCCTAGCGTTGTCTGCTTCCTATCGAGTCGGCGCCTACGAAGAAGATGACAGCCCGGCGTTGGCAGGGCTGGGCGACCGTGAATCAACGCTGATGGCCGGCCTCGGTTTTCGGTATGAGATTCCAGGTGGCGTGAACCTGTTACTCCGCTACGAGCACGACGCGTTGGGCCGCATTGGCGGTGGTAATGCTACCGCCAGGTTATCCAAAGGTCTGCAAGCAGGTATTTTCCGCTTCGTGCCACAGTTATCGGTCAATTGGCTGAGCGATGACCTCACTGATCACGAATTTGGTGTGCCGGCCTCCGCTGCGCTGCCATCGCGTCCGGAGTATGTCCCTGGGAGCAGCATTAGCTACGGTGCAGGATTTGGCAGTTTTATCGAATTGTCCGAAGACTGGCGGATAGTACTGAATGTTCGCGTGGACTTTCTTGATGACGCTATAAAAGACAGCCCGATAGTCGACAGCGATCAAATCATTAGCGGTTTTGCCGCGATTACCTACGTGTTCTAGTGCTGCACCCCTTCCGAACAGTGCCCGCTTCGTGACATTATGGTCGTTTCGACCAATGGACGGAGCGCCATGCAATACGAATCACCCACGAGTACCCGCGAGGCCGTCACGCTACTGGCTAAAGCCAAAGGTAACGTGCATGTTTTAGCCGGCGGCACGGACCTCTTGGTGCGCCTGCGCAGCGACTTCATCGACCCGGATCTCGTTGTCGATATCAAACGAATTCCGAGCGTGCAGGCTATTAAAAAGACGGACACCGGTTTCGTTATAGGTGCCGCTGTGCCTTGCGCGCATCTTTCCGACAACAAGGCATTGCTAAGAGCGTGGCCTGGTGTGGTCGAGGCGGGACAGCTGATCGGTTCGGACCAGATTCAGGGGCGCTGCACAATGGTTGGCAATCTCTGCAATGCATCACCGGCGGCCGACAGTGTGCCGGCGCTCGTCGCAGCAAAAGCCAAAGCGAATGTCGTTGGGCCGAAAGGACGCCGCAAGGTAAAGATTGAAGACGTTGTGACCGGACCGGGCAGAACCAGCCTGAAGAAAGGCGAGATCGTCGAGTCGATTGCGTTGCCAAAGCGCCCGCCAAAATCCGGTGACGCCTACCTGCGCTTCATTCCGCGCACCGAGATGGACATCGCGGTGTGCAGTGCCGGTGTCAGCCTGGTGCTGGGCCCTGGCAATGTCGTCAAATCAGCGCGCGTGGCACTCGGTGCTGTGGCACCGACTGTGGTTCTCGTGCCGAAAGCAGCTAACGCTATCAGGGGCACGAAGCTCGACGACAAGGCACTCGAGAAACTGGCCGCTGCCTGCGAGGCGGCGTGTTCACCGATTAGTGACAAGCGCGGTACGGTGGAATACCGGACCGAAGTTGCAGGTGTGCTGGCACGGCGCGCCGCGAAGATTGCTTACGACCGTGCGCGGGGAAGACGATGAAAGGAATAGGGGTATCAACGACGGTTAACGGCGATGCTGTTGAATACGTTTGTCACGGTCGCGAGACCTTGCTAGATGTACTGCGCAATCACTTGGGGCTGACCGGCGCAAAAGAAGGCTGCGGCACGGGCGACTGCGGAACTTGCAGTGTGATGTTGGACGGTGAGCTCGTCTGTTCCTGCCTGGTGCTCGGTGCTGAAGTGGAAGGGCGCGAGATTGAAACCATCGAAGGCATGGCCGATGGCGACAAGCTGCATCCCTTGCAAAAGCAATTCCTGAAGAGCGCGGCTTTGCAGTGCGGCATTTGCACACCGGGCTTCTTGATCGCGGCGAACGCCTTGCTTGAGAAGAACGACAAACCCACAGAAACCGAAATTCGTTACGCATTGGCCGGCAACCTTTGCCGCTGCACAGGCTACGACAAGATCGTGCGGGCGGTGAGTGCGGCAGCGGGCGATCTGCGACGGCAAAAAGCGGCGGCGAAACGTCGCGCAGCGAAATAGGACTAAGAGTATGAGCGCAAAAGACGATCCAAAATTCACAGGCCAGAAACTAAAGCTCGTCGGTACGCGGGTGCTGCGTCCCGATGGCGTCGACAAGGTGACCGGGCGCGCGAAGTATGGCGCGGACATGTCTGCACCGGGGCAGTTGGTCGGTGCCGTGCTGCGTTCGCCGCATGCACATGCCGAGATCAAGAGCATTAACACCAGCAAAGCGGAAAAGCTGCCCGGTGTTAAGGCCGTGATCACCAGCGCGGACCTGCCGGACCTGACCAACGGCAACAGTGAAATGCTGGATGTACTTGAGAACTGCATGGCGCGCGAAAAGGCGTTGTACGACGGGCATGCCGTTGCGGCTGTGGCAGCGGTTGATGATGAAACGGCCCGCCAGGCGCTCAAACTGATCAAGGTGCACTACAAGAAACTGCGCCACGTCACCGACGTCGATAAAGCGATGAAGCCGAATGCGCCGGTCGTTCAGCCGCGGGTCGGCAATACCAATATCGCGGGCACGCCTTCATACGGCCATGGCGACATTGACGCAGGTTTCGAGAAAGCCGATGTCATTGTTGAGAAGAGTTACAAGACCGAGCAGGTGCACCAGGGCTACATCGAGCCACATGCCTGTCTTGCCAGCGTGGGGCCGGATGGCAAGGGCGAGCTGTGGGTGACCACCCAGGGTCCGTTCGGTTATCGCAACGTGTGTGCCGAACTGTTAGGCATGGATATCTCGCAGCTCAAAGTCACGTCGTCAGAAATTGGCGGTGGTTTTGGCGGCAAGACCCATGTCTGGACCGAACCGCTGGCTCTCGCACTGTCCCGCAAGTCCGGTCGTCCGGTGAAACTGGTCATGAGCCGCGAAGAGGTATTCAAGGGTTCGGGACCGGCATCGGCGACATCGATCGATGTGAAACTCGGCGCTACCAAGGACGGCCGCCTGGTGGCGGGCTATGCAAACCTGCGCTACAGCGATGGCGCGTTCTGGGGCTTCTCGGGTGATATCGGTGCGATGGTAGCGTTCGCCTGCTACGACATCGAAAACATCAAGACCGACGGTTTCGAAGTCGTCTGCAACCGACCGAAGGTGGCGGCTTACCGCGCACCGTCGGCACCGATGGCCGGCTTCGCCGTGGAGAGCACGATTACTCTGATGGCCGAAGCACTCGGCATGGATCCGGTGGACTTCAGACTGAAGAACGCTTCGCGCGAAGGCACCAAAGCGTCGTACGGCCCGACCTACGGTCCGATCGGCCTCATCCCGACCTTGAAAGCCGTGAAGAAGCATCCGCAGATGCGTAAACGTCTTGGCAAAAACCAGGGCAGGGGCATGGCCTGTGGTTTCTGGTTTAACTTCGGTGGCCAGACTTGTGCCGACTTAACAATTGAAGAAGACGGCACGGTGGCACTGAGTGTTGGCACTGTTGATGTCGGTGGTGCACGTGCATCGCTGTCACTCATCTGCGCCGAAGAGCTCGGCATTCCGTACGAGCAGGTCAGAACCAATATTGCGGACACCGCATCGCTTGGACACACCGACATGACGGACGGCAGCCGCGGCACCTTTGCTTCGGGGATGTCGACGATCTTTGCGGCACGTGATGCAATTGAAAAACTCACAGACCGTGCGGCGAAGATGTGGCGCGTCAAGGCCAAAGATGTCGAGTGGAAAAACGGCAAGGCTGTCTTAAAAGGCAAACGCAAATCTTTAAGCGTCGCCGACATTGCCGCGAAGTCGGCCAACACGGGCGGACCGATCACCGGGCACAACCAGGTTGTGGCCGACGGTGCCGGCGTGTCGTTCGCGAGTCACATCTGTGATGTTGAGGTGGACCCGGAAACCGGAGCAACGAAAATCCTGCGCTACACAGTAGTGCAGGACGCCGGCAAGGCCGTGCACCCGGACTACGTCGAAGGCCAGTTCCAGGGCGGTGCCGCACAGGGCATCGGCTGGGCGCTGAACGAGGAATACGTCTACGGCAAAGATGGCCGGATACAGAACGCGGGCTTCCTGGACTACCGCATTCCGGTCTGTTCCGACCTGCCGTTCATCGACACCGAGATATTGGAGATTCCGAACCCGAACCACCCGTATGGTATTCGCGGTGTGGGCGAGACCTCTATCGTGCCGCCGTTGGCGGCCATCGCGAATGCGATTGCAGATGCGACCGGCACACGCATGACCCATGTACCGATGTCACCGCCACGTATCCTCGCGGCCCTAAAAGCGGAGCGTGATAAGGAAAAGCTGGCGAGCTAATGCCCGAGGTTGAGCTGTTCGGCGGCTTACGCGACTCCGCAGGAGGCGCGAAGACCGTCAACGTTGACGGCAAAAGCATTGCCGAGCTACTGGAAAATCTCGCCAAGAAATTTCCCGCCATGCGGGAACGCATCGACCAGGGTATTGCTGTTGCGATCGATGGTGTTGTCTACCGTGACGACTGGCAGCAGCCGATACCCAAAGGGGCGGAGGTGGTGCTGATTACGAGGATCGCGGGGGGTTAGCTTTGTTGCTGTTTATGCAAAGTTTCGCGAACAAGCACCGCTATATCTGCGAAAATCTCGGACATAATCGATAGTGCATCGACGAGCTCGGAGTACCGGCCAATGCCGCAATCAACAGCCGCCAAAATTTCAATAATCACCGCCGTTCTTGTCCTGGCTTCATGTGGCGGCGGAGGCGGAGGGTCCGGAGCTGGGCCCGGTCCGAATCCCGGCGGCGGATTTCAGCCGGGACCGCAGCCTAATTCAGTAGCTCTTGCGAGCGACGCAGGGGACTTCGTCGGCCAGGGCGGGTCATACCGCTATTCAAACCTCGACGCGATAATTACGGTGCAGGCTAATGGCAGCCAACTTTCGATTAGCGTTGAAGGTGACGAACAGTGGACTGGCGATTTTGTGTTGCCCGACTCGTTCATCGAGCTAGCGGCAGGCACTTACAGCAATCTCACACGTTACCCGTTTCATGATGCGGTTGTCGGTGGAATGAGCTGGGATGGTGAGAGTCGAGGCTGCAATGTGCTAACGGGGACGCTTGTGATAGAAAGCGTAACCTACACCGGGTCAGCGCTCTCGGAGATCGATTTCACCTTTGAACAATATTGTGAGAATGGATCCGCGGCGATGCGAGGCGACATTCACTGGGACGCAAACGATACGACGGTCCCTCCCGGCCCGGTCTTGCCACCCCCCGCCAATCTATGGGCGCCCGCCGATGGCGTTACGCCCGCTTCGGGAAACTACCTGTACCTCGAAAGCGACTCGGACGACTACGTAGGCAGCGGTCAGGACTACCTCTACACAGAAGACACCGCGCTGATCTCGGTGAGCCCTGCTGGCAATCGACTGTCAGTATTGGTGCACGGGTACGAGCGATGGACAGGCGATCTGCAGGCGATGATATCGCTGGAACACCTCGAGGTCGGCTATTACGGCTCGCTGCAACGCTACCCGTTCTACAACAAAGCGAAGGGTGGGTTTGACTGGGGTGGACAGGGTCGCGGCTGTAACGAGTTAAACGCGTGGTTCGTAATCGATAGTGTGACCTACGACGGCGATACCCTGACCGCAATCGAGTTGCGGTTCGAGCAGCGTTGTGTGGAGGGACCCGGCGGTGCATTGCATGGTGAGCTTCGTTGGGACGTAAATGACAGCACCGGCCCTCCCGGACCTGTGTTTCCGCCGCCAAGCAACTTGTGGTCGCCCGAACCCGGAACTACACCAGCGGACGGAAACTTCGTGTACATCGATAGCGAGGACGGTGACTTTGTCGGCGGAGGATTAACCTGGCTTTATACAGAAGACGACAGCTTGATCATTCCCGAATGGGACGACGCTCGATTTTCGATAACCGTTCAAGGCAACGAACGTTGGGGCGGCGATTTCGAGGGAATGATTGGTTTGGGCCGACTGGAGGCCGGCTACTACGGCGATCTGCAGGAATACCCGTTCCACAACCCGGTGAAAGGCGGCTTGAGCTGGTCCGGAGATGGTCGCAGTTGCACTGGGGTTGATAACTGGTTCGTGGTGGACAGCGTGACCTATGACGGCGATGACCTCAAAGCGATCGACCTTCGATTCAGGCAGAGCTGCAACGTTGCGGGCCCCGGACTGCACGGCGCTATCCACTGGGAAGCGAAAGTTTTAGGACCACCTGGACCGGTTACGCCGCCACCCGATTTGTGGGCACCGGCACCAGGCGCTACACCGGCTTCGGGCAACTACATTTATCTGCAAAGCCAACCGGGAGACTTCATAGGTGCGGGCAATACCTACACGTACACGCTAGCGGATAGCCAGATAAGCGCAGAGATTGTAAATGCGTTGTTTACGATCAGTGTAAATGGTGACGAGTGGTGGAATGGAGAATTCCAGGGCAAGGAATCATTGGCGCAGCTTGAAGTCGGCTACTACGGTGATCTGCAGCATATCCTGGAAAACGACGTGGATAGAGGTGGGCTTCATTGGTCTGGAGAAAGTCGCGCTTGCAGCAACATCGACGGGTGGTTCGTTGTCGACGATGTCACTTACAACGGGACAGCGCTCAGCAACATCGAGCTGCGATTTGAACAGAGTTGTAACTATGGGCCAGCGCTGAACGGAGAGATTCACTGGGATGTCAATGACACAACCAGCCCGCCGGGGCCTGTCGTGCCTCCTCCGGCCGGATTGTGGGAGCCGGCGCCGGGCGCTACTCCGGATACGGGCAGTTACGTTTACCTCGAAAGCGAACCCGGCGATTTCGTCGGACAGGGAAGTACCTACCTATACACAGCAGAAAACGACCAGATTGACGTTTTTACGCAGAACAGGACCGTGATAATCGATGTCAACCAAGGAGATTCCTCAGGCGAATTCTCAGCGATGAATACGCTGGATCGGATCGAGGTTGGCTACTACGGGGATCTGCAGCGTTCTCCTTTTCACAACCTTTCGAAGGGTGGGATGGATTGGGGCCATCAAAGCAGCGGCTGTAACACGCTGACAGGCTGGTTTGCGGTAGACAGTGTTACTTACAACGGCGCAACCGTCAGCGCTATCGACCTGAGATTCGAGCAACATTGTGAAGGTGCAGAACCTGCGCTGTATGGAGAAATACACTGGAGTGAGTAGTACGTAATATGTAGTCGACGAAAGATCCCGGTTTGTTCCGACCTGCCGTTCATCGACACCGAGATCCTGGAGATTCCAAACCCGAACCACCCGTATGGTATTCGCGGTGTGGGCGAGACCTCTATCG
>JBPCXZ010000089.1:0-8887 GCA_051008055.1 Woeseiaceae bacterium | reverse complement strand
GCACGCGCCGCCAGAAGCGAGCCGAATGGTTCATATGCCGGGCATGACACAGCTCGTGAATCATCAGGTACCGAACTACAGATGGCTCCAGAAACAACAGGCAGTAGTTGATGCTGATTGTGCCGCTGGACGAGTGACTGCCCCAACAGGTCTTTTGCCCTCTGACGTGCATCTTCTTGAAGGAATCGCCTGTCTCGCGAGACAGCTGCTCGAGCCGGGGCGCAAATTCCGTCTTTGCAATCGATGCCAGCCAGCGCTTCAATGCCGCAACACAGAGCTTGTCATCGCCTGTTCGTCCGCTCAGCACCACAGAATTACTCGCACTACGGTAGCGAACAGTCTTCGCGGTAGCTTGACGCTCGTAGCGCACGCGGTACCGGCGACCAATGGCAGGCAGGTCGATGACATTGGGTAACATGAATGGTTCGGGCGGGTGCATTTCCGCAAATGAGGCCCGTGCGCTGTTAATCCACTCGGTATTTTCCTGGACGAAGGCCTGTATGACCTCGGGTCGGGTCCTTGGCGGCACAACTACCTCTACCCGCCCGCGCGGAAAGACCTTAATAGAGAGTCGACGTGCACGGTGGCTCTGGCGCACAGAAAAACCCGACGTAATGTCGGGTTCTTCGTTTGCAAATAATGCGAGCTGCTGGGCCGTTTCGGTCACGGCTCCATCTTACGGCGGATTAAGGCTTTTTGCCGCTAAATCGTACAGCGTCACTCATGGACATCTCGCCAGTAACACCGCCAACTTCCGCGGTGTCGCTGATGTACAAGGTAACCACACGCTCAACGCGAATCTCGCCGTGCACCTTTGAGCCCGGACCGATGATTATTTCGGGCGTGCGGGACTTCTTCTCGTTCCAGCCCCAGCCATTTGGCTTCTCAATAATAACGTCGCCCATCACCTCGGCGCTTTCGCTGAGTTTGATGTCACCAGAAATGGTGGATACGTCGCCGCCTACTTTACTCGCGCGCAGGTCGATCTCGCCGTTGACGTTGCTAACATCGCGTCGAACTTCGCTACCAGCACCCAGTTCGATCTCGCCGTTGACCGCTTCGATCTCGCCGTCCACATTGACGTTTTCGGCAACGTTGATCGCGCCGTTCACCGTACTCAGGCTTTGAGTCTCACTGCCAGAGTCAATACGCACGCCGCCGTTGACAGTGGATACGTCTTCGACCCTCGCATCGGAGTCAACTCGGACGCGGCCATTGACAGTGCTCAGATCTCCGGTCACGATCGCGCCCGAACCGACAGAAATACTGCCATTGACGGACGATTCACCGTCAGAGGTATTACCGGCACCGATTTTCACGCTTTTGTTGACGTTGTGTGCACTGGCTGGCGCGGCAACGGCCAAAGCCAGAATTGTCAACAAGCTGACGGTCATTGTGCTTTTGAATAAATAGTTCTTCATGGTTAGATCATCCCCTGTTAGATCGCCAATTAGGATCAATGTAACCTTTAGATACCGCAAACCGCCAAACGGTTGTAATTTTGATGTCCTTTCCCCTGATTGATATCGGTGCGAACCTAACGCACGACAGTTTTACCGACGACCTGCCAGATGTACTGGAACGGGCGGCAGCCGCTGGCGTGCAGCGGTTGGTCGTAACTGGCAGCAGCGATCAGGGCAATATCGATGCCGCAGAGCTGGCCGATGCGCATCCTGGCCAGCTTTTCGCTACCGCCGGCGTACACCCACATCACGCGGCTGAATACACGGATGCCAGCGACGAGCTGATCCGCTCGTTGCTACTCCGTGATGAGGTAGTGGCGGTCGGTGAATGCGGCCTGGATTACTTCCGCAATTTCTCGCCTCGAGAAGCACAACTTGAGGCATTTCGCTCGCAGCTTGATATCGCAGCCGATTCGGCAATGCCGGTTTTTCTTCACCAGCGGGATGCGCACGACGACTTCGTCGCTATTCTTGAGCCAGCGCTACCGCGAATTTGTCGCGCGGTCGCACATTGCTTTACCGGCGAAGCAACCGAGCTGCGCGAGTATTTGCAGATGGGCCTGTGGATCGGCATTACCGGGTGGATCTGTGACGAACGACGTGGTGTTCATTTGCAGGAAATCGTCGGTGAAATCCCGGATGATCGCTTATTAATTGAAACAGACGCGCCCTACCTCATGCCACGCAGCCTTACGCCCAAGCCCAAGAGCCGGCGTAATGAGCCAGCCAACCTAACCGAAGTACTGCGTGTGGTCGCAGCCGCCAGAGGGCAGACAGAAGAGCACGTCGCAGCGATTACCACCGCGAATGCAATAGAATTCTTCGGCTTGCCGAAGCTTGCTGGCAGCTAGTCGCTCTCGAAACCGATTTTCTTATGGGCTCCGTCGCAAAACGGTTTGTTTTCTGACGCACCGCAGCGACACAAGAACGCCTTATTGCCATGATAAGTAGCTCGACCGCTGCTGTTGTAAATGGTCACGTTACCTTTGCATGCCAGTGGCCCGTCCTTGATCGGCTGAATGCTCAAAGCGCCGCCCGCCTGGCTCGTGGAATCACCCTTTTCACCCACCGCACCGTAGTCGCTAAATCCCGCTTTCTCATGCGAGTTGTCGCAATACGGCTTGTTACGCGATTTACCACAACGACATAGTGCCGCTCGAAAATTTAATCCCGGGGCATTTTCCGGGGCAGCTGCGATTTCCAGATCACCGCGCATAAACAACGGACCGTTGTAGGCCACGTGTACGGAATTTTCAGCGTCTGCTTTTTCCGGTCGAGTGCCGTCCTCGTAGTCAACAGTCAATGCACCTGTCGGACAACGCAAGACAACTTCCTCAACCTCATCATCTGACGATGTGTCAGGCTGACACCAAGGCTTCCTGCCGGCAACGAACAGATCCCCTTTCGCGCGCCCGCATTCGCCAACGTGAATACAAAGTCGGCCGTGCCAGGACACAGTGGCGCGCGAGCCATCAAACTTGAAAACTTTACCGCTGGACATTGTTGCTTACCCCGCTGATTCTGCCAGTGGCCGCCACATCAGAAGATCTGTATAAGATGTTTCGCCAACCTTGAATTGCACCTTGCCAATATCGGTAAAACCCGCTCGAACATAGAAGCCGGTAGCCCAATCGGCAAGCTCCCACGCCGACAGCCAGATACCTGCAACACCACGCTGCCTGCCATCGTCACTGACCCGCTCCATCAACTTACGCCCGATGCCGTGACCCTGCGATGCGTCAAGTACATAAAGCTGCTGAACTTCGATCGCGTTGTCGTCACCACCGGGAACCGGACACGCTGCATTGCGGTACTTCGCCATTCCACACGGCATGTCGTTCAGCATCGCGAGCAGGTAGGTGCATTGACCGCCAGCAATCTCTTTTTGTACTGCCCGCAGGGAAAAGTTGTTTGCAAGATGTGTCTCAAGATCGGCGGGCTTAGAATGCTCACCATAGGCGTCACGAAACGTGGAGCTGCCAACTGTAGCGAGTAGTTCTGCATCAGCTGCATCCGCGACGCGAATTACAGCGCCATCAGGCACTTCGCTTGCCGTAAATCTCGCCAACCTGTGCGCCCAGCGCTGCTTTTCGGATCAGGTCCCAGTGCGGCTTGAACGCTTCAATCTTGAACTTGCCAGCCGCCTTGTCAGGCTCGTTGAAATCGGTGTGCAATTCATCCAGCCCGGCGACATATTGCGGCACACCCTTGGTAAATTCTGCGCCATCGAGAAAGACCAACCGGCCTTCCACAGGAACCTGCCGAACTATATGTCGGACTGCCGCAATGCGGTCATACAGCGCCGGTTGCGGATTAGAAAATGTAAACCGATGCTGATCGCTGATCACCGTCCATTGGTCCATCTTGTCGCTGCCGAAGACGGTGCCGGAAACATCCTTGATGTCGACAATTAATAGTCCGCGTGACGTCAAAAGCAGGTGATCGATCTGAATCTCGCCGTCATCACCGTTGGGAATCAGAATGCCGTCCACTCGGTCGTAGCAGATATCGTCGAGTACTCGCTGCAACCGATCACCGCTCATACGCCGCCGGTAGATTAACCACGCGATCAGGAGAACAAGGATTGTTCCTGCGGCGAACAGCCATGTGCTTTGATCAACTGGAAAAATATCGGTCACGCATTGATTCCGTTAATGCAGCTAGTGAAGGCTCGATAGTAACCGAACGGCTCGGTCGCGACAGAATCTCTTGCAGCTCAGGTGGCAATGGCACCGTTTCACCTATCAATGGCTCGACGATGGTTTCGAATTTCGCCGGGTGTGCCGTGGCAACCAAAATCCAGTCGTTCTCCAGTCGCGCCTCAGTCTGCATGTCACGCCAGACCTTGGTGGCCGTCGCGGTGTGTGGACAGGTCGCGAACCCGAATTCAGCAAAGTCTCGCTGAATGGACTCTCGAATTTCTTCATCACTGACGGACGCGACCGCGATGTGCCTGCGCAATTCCTGAGCGTCGCCTAACAGGCCACGCAGTCGCTCCATGTTACTCGGATCACCAACATCCATTGCCGACGCCAAGGTTTGCACACTGCTGCGCGGCGCCCATTGCAAAGACTCAAGGTAGTCGGGAATTGTGCGGTTCGCATTTACCGCCAGGACGACCGGGCCGATTGGCAGACCCATCTCACGCGCCAGGATGCACGCGTGAGCGTTGCCGAGATTGCCGGTCGGGACAACGAACCCGGGTTTACGCCCAGTCTTGCGAAAATGACGCAGACTGGCATCTGCGTAATACGTAGCCTGCGGCAACAATCGACCGATATTGATGCTGTTGGCAGAGCTGAATCGATATTGTTGCGACAAATCATCGTCCGCCAGCGCCTTCTTGACCAGTGCCTGGCAGTCGTCAAACGAACCGTCAACGGCGACGGACAGCACGTTGTCGCTCCAGCAAGTTAGTTGGTGTGCCTGGCGATCGGATACCCGGCCATTGGGGAACAATACCACCACCCGCATCCCGGGCCGCTGGTCGAAAGCTGCGGCTACTGCACCGCCCGTATCGCCTGACGTCGCAACCAGGATCGTGAGCGGCTCGGCCGGATCGCCTGCAAGACGATTCAGACACGCGGCAAGAAATCCGGCACCGACGTCTTTGAACGCCGCAGTCGGTCCATGATAAAGCTCAAGGAGCTCAGCGTTGCCGGCATCCCTGCTGATGTCAGTGACCGGAATCGGAAAGCGAAAAGTCTCCGCCACGATATTAGGCAGTTCGCCCCGTAACGAAGACTCGGTGAAGAATGGCGTCAAAAGTGTAGCGGCTATATCCGGCAACGTTTGGGCGGCATCAAATTCCGCCAGGTCGAACAGCGGCAGCTCAACGGGAACGTACAAGCCTCCGTCGTCCGCGATGCCGCGGATGAGCGCCGTATCAAGACTGACCGGCTCAGAACCCCTTGTGCTGACAAACTGCATCTCTAGTCCTCGATGTACGCACCGCGCGCCGACATCGAACTGACGTATGACTGGCAGTCAAATCCGAGACTTCGGCAGGCCTGCTCCATCGCCATCGCAACATTCTCTGCATCCTGATCGCGACATAGAGCGAAGAGACTGGGTCCGCTACCCGACAAACTGAAGCCAAGGGCACCACCTCGCTCGGCAGCTTCTTTGGCGGCATCAAAACACGGCACAGCCGCCGATCGCTGCGGTTCGATAATGACATCCTTCAACGTCTTGCTAATCAGCTCAATATCGCCCGACGCACAGGCCGCGATAAATCCACCCATGTAACCCTGCTGTGTCAGCCACTGCTCCAATGAAACTGCCTTGGCCAGTTTCTTGCGGGCATGTGCGGTATTGACCTGCAATTCCGGATGCACCAACGCAGCGCTAACGCCTTCCGGAACCGGTAAGCGAACGGCTTCGGGTAACAAAATATTAGGGCAAAAGATCAAACCGCCCAACAGGCTCGGCGCCACGTTGTCTGCGTGCAATCCGCCGCTCGCATATTGCTCACCGACCAATGCGTATGACAGCAACTGTTCTATCGGCAGCGGTGTACCCAGCAGTGCGTTCACGGCGACAACTGCGGCGACCGCTGAAGCCGCAGAACTGCCCATACCGGATTGCAAGGGCACGCCCTTGTGCACACTCAGCTCGACGCCGTTGTCGTCGCCGTAGTCGTTCCAGAGCGCTTTGGCAGCAATAGAGGCTGTATTGTGATCGGTATCATTAGAAAGGTACGGGTGAACTTCGCCGTCCAGGCCGTATACGTTTGAAATACTGACACCAGGCGACTCGACTCGCTTCGCCGACACGCGGTCGCCAACGCCCTCAAGCGCCAACCCCAACATATCGAAACCTACCGCGACGTTGCCGATCGAAGCCGGCGCAAATGCTGTGACCTGTTCCGACATTGCTAAACGCCTGTATTCAGGAATTTGGACAGGCGAAGCAAGTCGCCGAATACCCCGCCCGCCGTGACCTCAGGTCCGGCTCCGGGGCCTTGAACATATAATGGATTTGCTGAATAGCGTGCCGTTTCGAATTGCACTATGTTGTCCGTCAAATTGATATTGCCAAAGGTGTGGTTTGCGTTAATTGACTCGAGCCCAACTGAGATTCCACCGTCAGCGTCCAGTCGACCAACATAGCGCAGTTTCTTGCCCTCCGCCTGCGCCGCATCGTACAGGTTTTTGATTTCGTCGTCGTAGTCGGCGAGCGAATCAAGAAACTCTTGCAGATCGCAATCACGCAATGCTTCTGGCACCAGGTTCGCAACCGGGAAATCTTCGATACCCACCTCCAGTCCCAGTTCACGGGCCAGAATTACCAATTTTCTGGCAACGTCCATACCCGACAAATCTTCACGCGGATCAGGCTCGGTAAATCCCTTCTCTTTCGCCTCGCGCACGATCTCCGAGAACGGCGTCGTGCCGTCGTAAATATTGAAGAGATACGCGAGTGTCCCGGAAAAAATTCCTTGCACTGACCGAACCTCATCGCCCGTATCTACCAGGTCTCGAAGCGTCGATATAATTGGCAGCGCAGCGCCAACGGTCGTCTCGTAAAAAAAATGTGCGTTACCTGCCGCCGCAAGCCGTTGCAGTTTCTGATATTCCTCCAGCGGACCGCTGCAGGCACGCTTGTTTGGAGTAATAACGTGGATGCCCCGCTCGAGCCACCCGGCATAGTGAGACGCGACAACCTCGCTCGCGGTGCAGTCAACTATGACTGCATGCGGCAAGTGATCCGGGTTGACGCACTCTTCGAAAGCCGCAAAGTCTAAAGGTACTGCCGACTTGTCGAAGTCCTCTTGCCAGTCGCCAAGATCAATACTGCGCTCGCTCAGAAGCATCGATGAAGATCGTGCAATTGCGCGCACGCGCAGGTCGAGATTGAACTCCCCGATCAATTGGGACGCGCGGCGCTCGATCTGTTTGAGTAACGTCGCCCCCACAGTTCCCGGGCCAATCAGGCCAATCGATATCGTTTTAGATGAGAGGTAGAAACTGGAATGTGCTGCCCGCAATGCTCTGGTCGCGTCCGACGAATCCACAACGGCCGATATGTTTCTTTCTGATGAGCCCTGCGCAATCGCGCGAATATTGATGCCTGCCCGCGACAGCGAACCGAAAAATCGCGACGCGATTCCCGGCGTACCTTCCATATCGTCGCCGACTACCGCGACGATACTCTGATCGTTTGTCCGATCGACACTTTGTATGTGGCCAGTTGCCAGTTCCACTGCGAAAGCATCCTTGATTACCCGGGTCGCACGCTCGGCCACATCTTGCGGTACCGCGATACAGATGGAGTGTTCCGAACTGGCCTGCGAAATAAGGGTCACCGAGACACCCGCACTCTTGAGTGCCGAGAACATTCTGTCAGCCGTACCCGGGACGCCGATCATCCCGGCACCTTCCAGGTTGATGACCGCCATACCACCAATCTCTGTAATGCCCTTAATATTATCTGGCGAGTCAGCGACCCGTTCGATACGACTGCCGGGATGCGTCGCATTAAAACTGTTTCGAATAACCAACGGGATACCGTTGTCTATCACCGGGCCCAGCGTTTGTGGGTGAATAACGCTGGCACCAAAATAGGCAAGCTCCATTGCCTCGCTGTAGCTCATCAAGTCAATGATCTGCGCCTCAGGCACACGATTCGGGTCCGCGCTCATGATGCCGTCGACATCCGTCCAGATGGTGAGTAACGACGCTTTGCTCAATGCTGCAAATATGGCCGCGGAATAATCACTGCCATTGCGGCCAAGCGTGGTCTGCAAGCCTTCCTCGTCGCTCGCAATGAATCCTGTGATTACGGCAATACCTTCGAAACCTTCAGCCACTCTCTTTCTGAAGTCCGCACGCGACCTGTCCCAAAGAACAGCGGGACCGAGTTCTGTCTGGCTGACCGTAAGTACCTCGCGGGCATCGATCCAATCGCCGCCTCGCTGGGCATCCCGATGTTGCAGCACTGCTGCAAGCAATCGTGCCGACCAAATCTCGCCATAACCCGCGACGACATCGCGACTACGCTGCGGCGCCGACCGGCTAACTACAATCGATGAAAGTGTCTCTTTAAGGTCCTCGGCATCTGCGCCCCAACCGTCCAGTATCTGCACCAGGCGGTCACCATCGAGCAGAGCTCGCGCGGTTGCCGCGTAGCGCTCGCCGATGTCGTCCAGCCGCATAGCGTAGGTCGCGTCGTCTTGCTCAGCGAGAGACACCAATTGCAGGAGTGCATCCGTCATACCACCCATCGCCGATACGACCACTCCTACCCCGGAGCTGTTGCTGTCGAGCAATAGTGTCGCTACGCGATCGAAGCATTCGGCGTCAGCGAGGCTGCTGCCGCCAAACTTGTGAATTTCCCAATGACTGCTCAATGAAAGAGGCCCTGCGCAAAAACGTGAATAATAGCGGCAGATACTCAGGCCGTCGCCTGTTTTATTTGAAACA
>JBPCXZ010000088.1:0-5359 GCA_051008055.1 Woeseiaceae bacterium | reverse complement strand
GCTCCAGCTCCGCCCAGAGTCGCGACCCTACGACCACGCAGCGTAATGCTTCGGCGGTTTGCGAATCGACCACCCGTTTGCTGCCGAGAATATCATCGAGGGCCTCGTCTGAAAGCGATGCGATGGTTCCGATTGCGTGCCCTTGCCCGACGAGTGTGGCCAGCCGTGCCAGACGCTCCACATCATCCGCGGAGTAGCGACGATCTCCTCCCTCGGAACGCGTTGGCGAGATTGCGCCATATCGCGTCTCCCACTTACGCAGGGCATGTGTGGAAACCCCCAGCAGGCGGGAAACAGCACCGATAGCGATCGTTTTGTTAGGTCCAGCTGTCGAAGTTTTGGCCATAATTTTTTCGTCTAAAGTATTTTTGTCTAGGTTTTGTAACAAATTGTTACATTTTTTTTGGACTTTTCGTTGGATTTCAGTGCTTTTTTTGGACACTATGGTGATCCGGTGCCGTAGGATACCAAATTTCTTAGACAAGACGGCGCTCAAAATTACTGGGAGATTTAAGATGGATAAGATTTTGGAGCCGACAGACTTTGTTGGGGTGAGTTTTTGGCTGATTTCGATGGCCATGGTTGCCGCGACAGTTTTCTTTTTCCTTGAACGCGGTCGGGTAGCCGGAAAGTGGAGGACTTCGCTGACCGTAGCCGGCTTGGTGACTGGCATCGCCGCCGTGCATTACTTCTACATGCGCGAGGTCTGGGTAATGACAGGGACCAGCCCGACGGTTTATCGCTACATCGACTGGCTGTTGACTGTACCGCTGCAGATCATTGAGTTCTTCCTGATTCTCGCTGCCATTGCGATCGTACCGGCAGCGATCTTTTGGCGTTTGCTGATCGCTTCGATCGTCATGCTGGTTGGTGGCTACCTCGGAGAAGCCGGCTTCATCGGAACAACTCCTGGGTTCATCATCGGCATGATCGGCTGGCTTTACATCATCTACGAAATTTTCGTCGGCGAGGCGAGCAAGATTAACGCAAGCAGTGGCAATGCGCCGAGCCAGTCAGCGTTTAAGGCGCTGCGGCTTATCGTGACAATTGGCTGGGCGATATATCCGATCGGCTACGTCCTCGGTTATATGGCTGGCGGTGTGGACGATGCGAGCCTGAACGTGATCTATAACTTCGCAGACTTCGTCAACAAGATCGCATTCGGTATCGCTATCTGGCTTGCGGCCGTTCGTGACTCTGAATCTGCCAAAGCGGCAGCCTAGGAAGCGCGAAGCAGCGAAACTGTGGTCGCCTCCCCTGCAATGTTTGCATCAAACCCCGCCAGGCACCTGCGCCTGGCGGGCTCTCCTGCAACCTTGTATTCGGTTGAACAGAGCATGCGAGACGCGGCCGGCTTGTCAGCAACTGACGCCAGCATCGTCCAA
This sequence comes from Woeseiaceae bacterium, assembly GCA_051008055.1. Taxonomy (GTDB): domain Bacteria; phylum Pseudomonadota; class Gammaproteobacteria; order Steroidobacterales; family Woeseiaceae; genus UBA1847. The sequence goes on along the minus strand of JBPCXZ010000088.1, from coordinate 3,974 downwards.
CAGGCCATAGCGCATCACCTCGACAGCGGTGGCGGGCGGACGCGTGCGCGGATCGCGACAGAAACGGGCAATGCCCTGATGTTGCGTGCCGAAGACACAATCGCTATAGCTGCGGCGTCGGAACTGCTGCACAACGCAAGCCTTATCCATGATGACTTGCAGGACGACTCGTCGAGCAGACGCGGCACCGAGGCAGTGTGGTCCAAGTTCGGCACCAACGTTGCAATCTGTGCAGGGGATCTTTTGGTTTCAGCGGCTTATGGAATACTTGCATCCTGCTCTGAAGGATCGCGCGTCGCTGAACTTAATGCGGTGATGCACGAGGCGACTACCCGCGTCATCAAAGGTCAGGCCGAAGACCTTGCCGCTCAGTCGAAGGGTATCGACAGCATCTCGTCCTACAACTTAATAGCTCGCGGCAAATCCGGTCCGCTGCTGTCGCTGCCGGTCGAACTGGCGCTGACCATGGCGGAATTTCCAGACTATATCGCGGTCGCACGCGAGGCCGCCGAGCAACTCGCAATTGCCTACCAGATAGCTGACGATCTCGAAGACGAGCACGCCGATGCGCGCGCGGCCGGTCGAGGCTGTCTCAATGCTGTTATCGTCCTACGCGGCGGCGGTTCTGCCGACCCTCGCGAGGCAGCGCGAACTCAGGCTGCGCAGGCATTGCGGGAAGCCATGCGTTATTCACTGTATTTGCCGAACGAAAGTGGTGAGCCACTCTTGCGGTGTACAGAAGCAGTAAGGGCAAAGCTCAGGTCGAGCATATGAACGGCCAGCGCGCGCTGGTCGTTGGCGCGGGGTTTGGCGGCATCGCCGCCGCACTTCGTCTTCGCGCCCGCGGCTACGAAGTAACCATTCTAGACCGGGCTGCCCGCCTTGGCGGCCGCGCCCAGGTGTTTGAACGAGATGGCTTCCGGCACGATGCAGGCCCGACTGTCATTACAGCGCCTTTCCTGTTCGACGAACTCTTCGCACTGTTTGGCGCACGCCGTGAAGACTACGTCGACTTTGTTCCGCTTGATCCGTGGTATCGGTTTCGCTTCGCAAACGGCGACACGTTTGACTATGGCGGTGACGTCGAGTCGACGCTTGCCGCTATCGAGAGCCTGAACCCGGCTGACGTGCAAGGGTACAAGTCACTCGTAGAAGCCTCAAAACGCATCTTTAAAGTTGGCTTTGAGCAGCTGGCCGACCAACCGTTTCACTCTGTTAGCTCGATGATCCGCCAAGTGCCGGCGCTGCTGCGCCTGCGCGCGGACCGCAGCGTCTGGCAGCTAGTCTGCAAGCATTTGCAGGATGACCGGCTACGCCAGGCATTTTCTATCCAGCCCCTACTCGTCGGCGGCAATCCGTTTGACACCACGAGTGTCTACAACCTCATTCATTTCCTGGAACAGCGCTGGGGCATTCATTTCGCGATGGGCGGCACTGGCGCCCTCGTCGACGCCCTTGGCCGGCTTATGCAGGGCGTGGGTATTGATATCGAGCTGGACAGGACTGTGGATCGGATCGACATTCGGAATGGCCGCGCTCGCGGCGTTGTTCTCGATAGCGGCAAACGCTACGCCGCTGACCTTGTCGTGTCGAACGCAGATCCTATGCACCTTTACTCGAAAATGATCCCGTCGCAGGAGCAATCCCGCACGGTGCGAATGAAGCGTCGCTACTCCAAGTTCTCGATGGGACTTTTTGTGCTGTACTTTGGCACAACCAAACAGTACCCCGATGTAGCGCACCACACGATCTGGCTGGGCCAGCGTTATCGCGAACTGCTCCGCGACATCTTTGACCGGAAAGTGCTCGCCGACGACTTTTCGCTGTACGTGCATCGCCCGACCGCAACCGACCCATCGTTTGCTCCGGCCGGCTGCGACTCCTTTTATGTGCTCGCCCCGGTGCCGAATCTTGAAGCCGACATTGACTGGCAGACACAAGGACCCCTGCTGCAGCAGCGCATCGTTGACTCACTCGATGCGACCATGCTGCCCGGACTCAAAGACTCGATTACGGCAGATTTCTTCATGACTCCAGAGGATTTTGCAGATGACTACCTCAGCGTCGCAGGTGCCGGTTTTTCGGTGGCGCCACTGCTACGTCAGTCCGCCTGGTTCCGTTTCCACAACAAGGCGGAAGGGCCGGACAATCTGTTTCTCGTTGGTGCAGGCACGCATCCCGGCGCGGGCCTTCCGGGGGTTCTAAGCTCGGCCAAAGTCATTGATAACCTGGTGCCCCGCGTCGGCGTTGCACCGCATTTACTGAGGGCCGTCGCGTGAAAACAGCCAAAGAAATCCTGAAGCACAACGGCAAGTCGTTCTACCTCGCAAGCCTGGTTCTAGACCGCACTCAAGCGGAGCGCAGCGCTCGACTGTATGCGTTCTGCCGCTACATTGATGACCTGGCCGATGAGGCCGACAATAAAGACGCTGCACGCAGACACTTGCTCGGTGTGATCTTCGACCTGCAAAACCGGCACTCCGACGATGCTGTCGTTGCTGATTTCCTGGCGTTGTCGACCGAATGTGACATGCCCATTGCGCCTGCCATCGACCTCGTCCGCGGAGTGTTGCAGGACCTGGACCATGAGGTGCTGATTAAGGACGTTGCTGACCTTCATCACTATTGTTACCGCGTCGCGGGTACAGTCGGTCTGCTCATGTGTGGCGTCCTCGGCGTGCGCGACTCGCGTGCTTTTCCCTTTGCGGTTGATCTCGGTATCGGCATGCAACTCACCAACATCGCGCGCGATGTTCTCGAGGATGCACGAGCCGGTCGGCGTTACATACCGCAGTCGATAATTGGCGACATAGGGCCGGAACAGCTCATCAACCCTGACGAAGCAATGCAGAGCCGCATCGCGGATTCATTATGCTGGATGCTGGGCGAAGCTGATCGATTTTACCGCAGCGGTGAAGCTGGCCTCGTGTTCCTGCCACGCCGAGCGCGACTTGCGATTCGCATTGCTGCGCGGGTTTATCATCGAATCGGCGTGCGTCTGCGTAAGTCCGGATTTTCTGCGTGGCGCGGTCGCACGGTTGTCTCACTGCCCGAGAAAATAATCGTCGGGATGAGTGCAACAGGTTCGCACTTGAGATCACGCAAGAATCCCCAACCACCGCCGTTGCACGCGGCGCTATTACACCGATGGCTGCGACAAACGACGTCGATCTACTCATAATCGGCGGCGGCTGTGCGGGACTGTCTCTTGCGCGAATGCTCGCCCGATATGATAGCGCCGTGCGCACGCTCGTTGTGGAGCCACGATCCGAGTACACAGACGATCGTAGCTGGTGCTTCTGGCACGTTGATCGGCATCGCTTCCGCCACTTGGTCTCCAGCCGCTGGGATACGTGGCGTTTCTCCACGTCGACCGGAACTGTCGTTCAGACCGGCAACCGCGACTTGCGTTACCAGTGTCTGCGATCAATTGATTTCTACGACGACGCCCGCGAGCTGATTGGCGCTGCACCGCGTGTCGAGCTCGAAACAAAAGTTACGGCGACATCCGTTACGCCCTCTGGAAACGGTTTCAAGATTGAAACATCGGCAGGAACGATTCGGGCGCGCTACGTCGTCGATACTCGTCCTGTGTCGCCCGACAGTGTGGATCGCGACGGGCTTTGGCAAGTCTTCACCGGCGCCGAAGTGAGAACGGACCACGATGTATTCGAGCCGGGCACCGTTGGTCTTATGGACGACATGTCGACGGACAAATTCGGCTTCAGGTTCACCTATACCCTGCCGTTCTCGCGGCGGCACGCCCTCGTCGAAGAAACTCGCTTCACGCACCGGAACATTACTGCAGCGGAACTTCAACTTGGCCTGCAACGCACGTTGGCTTCACTGCCGGCTGCAACGGAGACTCTACGAACAGAGAGCGGCCGACTGCCCATGGCCGTAGATCGCTTGCGGCATGATATGCCCGCCGGCTTCGTCGCGGCCGGTATTGGCGGAGGCGCTGTGCGGGCATC
>JBPCXZ010000087.1:0-8692 GCA_051008055.1 Woeseiaceae bacterium | reverse complement strand
CTATCGTGCAGACGGTCGATCAGGCGGCCGCGGCACTGGCGCGGCAGGGATGGAAGACCGGGCAACGTGCAGCTGAACTGTTGCCCGATGGTGCAAACATTCTCACACATTGTTTTCCGGACCGGTCCTACGCATACATGCTGATGGAGGCACGCAAGGCAGGCAAAAAACTGAATATCTATTGCAGCGAAACACGGCCGTATCTACAGGGCACTCGACTGACGTCCTTATGTGCGGTGCAGGCCGGCTTCAATACGACGCTGATCACTGACAGCATGGGTGGCTACCTGATGCGGCGCGGCCAGATCGATGCATTTATTACCGCCGCCGACCGGGTCTGCATGGACGGCACAGTCTGTAACAAAATTGGTACCTACCAGTATGCGCTTGCGGCCAAATCGAATGGACTACCGTATTACGCATTGCGGCAAAGCGGACCCGATACGGAAAGTCACGATGAAACGGATGTTGAGGTCGAGTTACGGAATGGCGATGCACTGCTGCACGCGTGTGGTGAACGAATCGCGCCGGAAGGTGTGCAGGGGCTTTACCCTGCATTCGATATCACACCGCCTGACCTGGTGGCAGCCATTGTTACCGACAGAGGAATTTTCAAGTCAGGCGAAATTCGAAAATACCCTGACGCGACACCATTTGTGAATAACAGTATCCTTTAAGCCCGCATCCAGTTATGAGGTAGCTTTGAATGACGGCAGCATGGCCTGATCTGGCTGATTTACCGGACCCGAATGATCCGCAACGTGCGCAGTGCAGGGCACTCAGATGCGTTGCAGGCGAAATTGCGCCGTACGTCCTCATACCTGGCGATCCGCTGCGGGCGAGGCGAATTGCATCTGAATGGCTTAGTGACGGCAAGCTCGTGATGGTGCAGCGCGAGTTTCATTCCTATACAGGAACCTACGAGGGAGTACCGGTATCGGTTGTATCCACGGGCATCGGCAGTCCCGGCGCGGCCATGGTCGTTCAGGATCTTGGCAAGCTCAACTGCAAAGTGGCTATTCGAGTTGGCACGGCGGGATCTTGCCAGGCAGAGGTTCAACCTGGTGACAACGTCGTGGCAACCGGCGCCGTCAGAGATGAAGGTTTGTCACATAAGTTTTTGCCATTGCGCTACCCGGCCGTACCAGATCTGACAGTGACCAATGCCTTGTGTCACGCGGCAAACGGAAAGAACTCGCCACTACATGCCGGTGTCGTGCATACCTCCGATGCATTTCGCAGCCCTGATCTCGACAAGGACATAGCGACGGCACAATATGCCGGCGTACTTGCGTTCGAGATGGAAGCTTCCGCTGTCCTCAGTATTGCCGCTATAGAGAAGCTTATGGCCGGTTGTATTTTCAGCATTGACGGTTACGTGAGCAATGTCGCCGGTGGCGACGTAGTGCCAGAGGCAGGCGCCCGCGATCGTGGCTTGCAGGATGCCATTTCAACCGCACTCGACGCGATTGTTGAACTGGAGCAAAGCTTTGCTGTATGAACAGGAACGAAAACATGTAGCCGAAACTGCGCTGACATTGCTGACCAGCGGTCTGGTCGTGAATACCTCCGGCAACGTCAGTGTCCGTATCGGCCAACACGTGGCAATCACGCCCAGCGGCAAGGCTTACGAGTCACTGGACGCGCGCGACGTTGTCATTGTCGATCTTGAAGGCGAAACGATTGACGGTGATTTGTTGCCATCTTCGGAGACACCTCTGCACCTGTCGCTGTACAAAGCTGATGCATCAATCTCCGCGATTGTGCATACGCATTCGGTGTATGCGACTGCGGTTTCCACCCTGGTTTCGACATTGCCGCCGATTCACTATCAGATTATTACGCTGGGCGGGCCGGTACCGGTCGCACCGTATGCGACGTTCGGCACAGCGGAACTCGCGGCGAACGTAACCAGTACCATGGCAGGTCGCTCTGCAGCGCTCATGCAGAATCACGGAGCGATCACTACCGGTTCGTCACTTGAACAGGCGTTGGCACGTACCTACACGCTGGAATGGATTTGCGAGGTGTACCTGACAGCGACGCAATCGGGTGACCCTTCACTGCTGGATGATGAAGAATTACAACGTGTTGCTGAGCAAATGAAGGAACTGGCGGCAGAGCAGGGTCGCCGACTCGCGGCACGCGATTCATGAGCGATCAACCCGACGGTCGCCGCAAGCTGTTGGGATATTGGGATCTTCTGAGTATCTCGCTTGGTCAGATCGTTGGTGCCGGCGTTGTGATACTGACCGGGATTGGCATATCGATTACTGGGCACGGCACCCCCTGGGCGTTCCTGCTTGCACTAGGAATCGTGTTCCTGCCTTCGCTTTGCATTGCGGCACTAGGTGCCGCTATTCCTGCAACTGGTGGAACGTATACCTACGTCAGAGACCTGTTAGGGCCGCGGACTGCAGTCTTATATCTGGGTCTGTTGGTGGCCGGACAGCTCGTCCTTGCAACTTACGCGCTTGGATTCGCGGAATACGCAGACGCATTGATGCCCGGAGTTAACATGACTCTTGTGGCGGCCATCATCATGACCATGTGTTTCGTTGCCAACATCATGGGCATAAAAACGGCGGCACGATTCCAGACTTTCATGGTCGGTGTCTTGCTGCTGTCGTTACTGCTGTTCATCGGCTTTGGATTGCCACGCGTTGATAATCTACAAAACTTCACAACGATCTCGTCCGTTATGCCGGCTGGTCCGGCCGCATTTATCGCCGCTGCATTCATTCTTCGCTACAGCATGATCGGCAGTGAATTCATCTCGGAGCTCGGCGGTGAAACCCGCAACCCGGGACGCAATATTCCGCTGGTCATCCTGACATCACTCGTGCTGGTTACGATAATGTACGTTCTGATTGCCTTGGTCGCGACTGGCGTCTTGCCGCTTGCGGACGTGAAGGACAAGTCACTCGCATTCGTGGCGGAGGAAGTGCTGCCACCACCGGTCTACCTGTTTTTCGTGGCGGGCGGAGTCATGATGGCCCTGGTGACCTCGCTGAACTCGATCTTTGCCTGGTGTACGAAAGGGCTGTACATGGCCACTCAAGACGGTTGGTTACCAAAAGGGGCGGCCGTTACAAATTCCTACGGCACACCGTATCGACTTCTCACTGTATTTTACGTCGTAGGCATGCTGCCCATTGTTACGGGCATGACGCTCAAGTACGTCACTATTCTAGGCAATGCGGTTGGAATCATCTTCGGCATTATTCCGGTTCTGGCGCTGTATACCCTGACCGACAAACGTCCTGAGGCGTACGCAAAAGCGAGTTTCAAACTGCCCCCGCTCGCGACCCGGCTTTGTCCTTTGGCCGCACTTCTTATTTATGCTTACGGCATTTGGCTAAGCCGCGACTTTGTTGGTATACCCGGTTTCGTCGCACTGTTCGTGTACGCGGCGCTATTGCTGCTTTACGCCAACTGGCGTATCGACAAAGTCTCCGTCGTCCGCTAGCCAGAGAGATGTTGCAGAGCGGCTTGCCGAGTCTCCTCGACGACGCGCCGCTGCGGATTGCTACCGCCCAGAAAAATACTGTCATTACTCTGCTGTAACAAATCGGCAGCTTCGGCATATGCTCCGTCGGCAAAAGCATAAAAACCGCGCGTAAATCTATCGACGACCTCTCCGACATTGGAGTCTACGTTTGCAAGTTCGGCGCGGTAGTCTTTAGTCGCCCCGATACCGAGGATGGCAGCCATCATCGAACAATGAATGTCAGCGAATGGGAAGCCCGCCGCGGGAAAATGACGACGCGAATACTCGTACATTGCCTCGCACGAATCCGCGGGAACACTTAGCCCCCGCAGCCGGCAGCGCCATAACAACGAGGCATTGTCGCTCAGCGTCTCAAGTGGCATCGGATCGCAGACCGCTGCGTCGAGCTCGCCTGCATACAGATCCAACAATCCGTCCGTATCTCCAGCTTCGAGCGATAGCATGGCCGAGTGCCAGATCATGTGATGACGCATATCAGAATCGGGGTACTGCTGACACCAATCGCGAATGAATTCCTGACCCTCGTCAATGGCGGTTTCCTCGAAATGTACATGTGCCAAGGTATGCGCGCAGTTGCCTGTATTCCGCAGTTGCAATGCCGTTTCTGCCATCGATCGAGCTGTCGCTAAATCACCGGTCTCTGCGGACATGAATCCTACCGTCGAGGTAAACCACCAATCGTCTTCAGGGAACGCAGTCGCAACTAAATTCAACAAATCCATATTTTGCTGACGCCACTGCCTGTCGCCAGAAAACGCGAGCAAACCGAAAGGACCTAACAGCAGCGTCAACACAATGGTGTCTTGTGGCCAGGTTTCGATATGTGCTTTCGCCAGACTCAGGGCATCAAAATTGAAACCTAGCGTCGCCGACAAAACATTGATGGTCGATTGTTCGCGTCGTGTCGCCGTATGGGCCAGTTGCTCGGCTAGCGACATATGTTGCTGCGCCATGGGAGCAAACCCATGGATGAATAACTGGCGCGCGAGGAGGGCATGCGCCAGTGCAAATTCGGGGTCGCATTCAACTGTTCGTGTCAGCTGCTCGATACCCGGGTGGTCGAGGCTTAAAGCGCAATCCATACCCTGCAAAAACGAATCACGAGCCGCATCGCTCGCAGCGCTGATTTCGAGACCGTAGTTATCGACCGTCGGGCTAGACACTTTTCAGGGCCCGCTCGAGATCGTCAAGAATGTCTGCGATGTCTTCAATGCCGACGCAGTAGCGAATGAGGCTGTCAGTTATCTTCGCTGTTTCCCTGTCGGCGCGTGAAACGCCCGAATGGGTCATGCTAGCCGGCAGCTGCACGACGCTGTCAGTACTGCCGAAGCTGATCGCAATGGTAGGTAGCTGCAGCGCGTCGATAAATCGATGCGCTGCTTTTTTATCTGCATCGAGTTCGAAGGAGAGGAAGCTGCCGAAGCCGTCAATCATCTGTTTCTTCGCAAGGGCGTGATACTGATTGGACTCGAGGCCCGGGTACAGGACTTCGCGCACTTTGTCATGATTGTCGAGATACTCGGCCAATGCCATTGCGTTGCTTGCATGTCGTTCCATTCGTAGTGCAAAGGACTTGAGGCCCAGGTTGGTGAGCCAGCAATCCGACGGGCTCGGTGTTGCACCTAATTCCATCGCCGTTTGTCCCAGTTTTCCCCAGAAATTAACGAACTCAGGATGTCGGCTTACCACCGCGCCACCCAGCGCCGTGCTATGACCGTTCAAGAATTTGGTTGAAGAGTGCACAACAAGATCGCAACCCAGCGTCAATGGTCGCTGGTGGTACGGAGTGGCTGCTGTGTTGTCGACAGCGACCCAGGCATCGTGCGCATGCGCCAGATCAGAAATTGCTGCGAGATCGTGCAAGTCAATCCGGGGATTGGAGGGCGACTCAGCATAGACCAGGCGCGTATTGGGGTTGTCCTTGAGCGCTTGTTCCCATTCCGGGAGGCCCGGGCCGTCGAGCACAGTAACGGTAATGCCGAGCTGTGGACAGATTTCGGTAAAGAGTTTGTGCGTGCCGCTGTAAAGACTTGTATGCGTTACAACATGGTCACCGGATTTGAGGAGCGAAAAAACGACGGCAGCGATGGCACCCATGCCAGAGGCCGAGCAGTGGCCGGCAACTATCTGCTCCGGTTCCTTGTCGGGTGCTGCGCGCAGCAGATCGATACCCTCGAGCATTGCGATTTTTCGCGCCAGGGCAATCGCATTCGGATTACGACCGCGTGTATAAACGTAGTGTTCTTGATCGATGCCGGCAAAAGTCTTGACGGCCTCATCAACATCGGTGAACCCAAAACTCGACGTCTGATACACCGGGCTTGTATGCGCATGAAACGGGTGATCGTGCTCGTCATAGTGATTCGCTATGGTTGCAAGCCCGTAACTACGATCAATTTCCGTCAAGATTCTTCCCCATTTCCGCGAAGCCGAAGATCATAGCAAATGAATTCTGCGCGGTAACCTTGCTGCCAATTGCTAGAAATCCGATACTGGCTGTATTGAGGCACGGCCGATAAGCGGCAATTAAGAAAGGACTTGTGTGGTTGAAGTAGAAGAGAAAGTCAGCGTTCTGTTTATCTGTATGGGCAATATCTGCCGCTCGCCAACGGCGGAAGGCGTGTTTCGGCATTTCGTCGAGCAACGTGGATTACAGGAAGCGGTCAGGATCGACTCGGCGGGCACGCATGCCTATCACTCCGGCGAACCATCCGATAGCCGCGCTATTGCGGCGGCTGCCAGACGTGGCTACGACCTGAGCGGGATACGGGCGCGGCGAGTCCAGGATGAGGACTTCGAAGAGTTCGACTTCGTGATTGCAATGGACGAGCAGAACCTGCAAAACCTGCAAGAAATGGCGGGGTCGGAGCGGTCCACAAAAGTGTCTCTGTTTCTCGAATACTCGTCCGGCGATGTGTCTGAAGTGCCTGACCCATACTACGGCGGCGCTAAAGGCTTTGAGCGAGTACTCGACCTGGTCGAAGATGCATCTCGAGGCTTGCTCGAGATGCTCTCCCAGAAAACTCCCTAGTCGTTATCCCAGGGTAGCAGCCGACCTTCCGGTTTCGCCGGCGGGGCCGTTTCTGCTTTGGCTGGTGGGCTCGAATCTGACTTTGGCTCAGCTTCAGGCTTTGGCTTGGACTCAGCTTTTGGCGCGGCTTCAGGCTTTGGTTTGGACTCAGCTTTTGGCGCGGCTTCAGGCTTTGGTTTGGGCTCAGCTTTAGGCTTGGGCTCAGCTTTAGGCTTGGGCTCAGCTTTAGGTTTGGGCTCAGCTTTAGGCTTGGACTCAGCTATCGGCTTCGGCTCAGGTCTTGGCTTGCTCTCAGCCTTCGGCTTTGTTGCTGCACCATTACCTGAAGAAGTCTTCTTAACTGATTCTTCTTTAACAGGTTTTTCCTGTGAATCCTTCGACTGTTTCGCGTCAGCGGCACGTTGCTCATCGGTACGCGCCTTCGGCGGTCCGCTGTTTGGTTTCTGCTTCGCAGGTTTAGGCGACGAATTGGCAGAAGCCGCTTCCTTCGCCATTTGCTCTTTCGCAAACTGCTGTTGCGCTGCCTGCTCGTCGACGGGTCCCGAGGGCTCTTTGGCAGGGCTCTTGGCAGCTGGCTTCGCCTTGTTGTTTGCAGTGTTGTCTGCAGTACTGTTTGCGGTGTTGCCGTCGGCGCGCTCGGCCGAATTACCGCCGCGTCTGCGGCGTCCGCCGCGGCTCCGTCGGCGGCGTGGCTTACGTTGCTCATTACTGTCCGACGATTCTTCAGGCTTGGCCGACTTGGCTGGACCGGCCTGTTTCTGCGACTGCTTCGAGTCTTTCTTGCGGCGATTGTCGTCTTTGGCGGCTGGTTTCTTGGCCGACTTCTGCGGACGCTTGCGATTTTGATTACGGCTCTGATTGCGACTGCGTTGACCGCCCTTGTTGCGATCATCACGGCTGCGTTTATTGCCGCCCTGGCGACGCGCCGGTTTTTTCTTGGTTTCTTCTGCACTGCTGCCGCCAAAGAGTCCGGTCAACCACGCCCAGAAGCTCTTGCTTTCCTTTTGCGGCTTCGGTGCCTGTGTGGTCGGTTTCAGGACAGCGATAGCTGCCGGTTCGATCGCTTTTCGCTCCAGGATCGCTTGTGGTGTTTCTGGTTCAGCGTCGGTGTCCTTTAGCTCGTAGCTCGCCCCCGCATTTTCGGGCAACTCGGTCTGATCATCGCGTACACGGCGTACATCATAGTGCGGCGTCTCGAGTGCGGAATTGGCAACCAGTACTACCTGCATTTCGTTGCGAGACTCCAGGCTCTGCACCCAGTCACGCTTCTCGTTGAGCAGATAAGTTGCAACCTGCACCGGTAGCTGTGCGATGACCTTTGCAGTTCTTTCCTTGCGCGCTTCTTCGCCAATGATGCGCAGGATCGCCAGCGCCAGGGATTCAATGCTGCGAATGGTGCCGATTCCGGAGCAACGAGGGCAGGTCAGGTAGCTCGACTCACCCAAAGACGGCCGCAATCGTTGCCGTGACATTTCCAAAAGTCCGAATCGAGAAATTTTGCCGATCTGAACGCGGGCACGGTCCTGGCGAACGGCTTCGCGCAGTCGATTCTCGACGGCTCGCTGGTTCTTTTGCGGGCCCATGTCGATGAAATCGATAACGATCAGGCCGCCCAAGTCCCGAATCCGGAGCTGGCGGGCGATTTCGTCGGCAGCTTCGAGGTTTGTATTAAGCGCTGTCGCTTCAATATCGCTGCCCTTGGTTGCCCGGGCGGAGTTGATATCGATGGAGACCAGTGCCTCGGTGTGATCGACGACAATACTGCCGCCGGATGGCAACGTAACTGAGTGCGTAAACGCGGACTCAATCTGTGTTTCGATCTGGAAACGCGTGAACAGTGGAACCGGATCCACGTAGTGCTTCAGTTTCTTTAGGTTCTGCGGCATGACCTGTTCGACAAACTCAACGGCTTCCTTGTAGGTCGTCTCGTCGTCGATCAGGATTTCGCCGAGGTCGCTGGTCAGGTAGTCCCGCAACGCGCGGATCACAGAATTGCTTTCGCGGTAGATCAGGAACGGCGATTTGCGTTCCAAAACGACGTTCAGGATAGCGGTCCAGATTGTCAGGAGGTTTTCCAGGTCCCAGGCAAGTTCTTCTGCACTGCGGTCGATGCCCGCCGTACGCAGAATGACGCTCATGCCTTTCGGGAT
>JBPCXZ010000086.1:0-10328 GCA_051008055.1 Woeseiaceae bacterium | reverse complement strand
ATAGAACGGGACCCTCATATTTCGGCTCGATTTTTACTGCTGTATGCGCCGGCGATGTCGTCGCACCACCAATCAATAACGGCAGCTCGAAATTCTGCCGCTGCATTTCACTGGCGACGTGCACCATTTCATCGAGCGACGGCGTGATTAAACCGGAAAGACCAATAATCGCGGCGTTCTCGCGACGTGCCGCTTCGAGAATTTTCTCGCAAGACACCATTACGCCAAGGTCGATAACTTCAAAGTTGTTGCACTGCAGTACGACACCAACGATGTTCTTGCCGATGTCATGCACATCACCCTTAACCGTTGCCATGACGATCTTGCCGTTGCTGCTGACCTCACCGCCCTGCTCTTCTTCGATGAACGGCACGAGATGGCCCACCGCTTTCTTCATTACCCGCGCGGACTTGACGACCTGGGGCAGGAACATCTTGCCAGCGCCAAACAAGTCACCGACGACGTTCATACCGTCCATCAGCGGACCTTCGATGACGGCTAAAGGTCTGTCGGCCGCAAGTCGCGCTTCTTCTGCATCATCGACGACGTACTCGTCGATTCCGTTGACCAGCGCGTACTCCAGTCGCTTATTGATGGGCAGTTCGCGCCAGCTTAAATCCTGTTCGCGCGCTTTTGCACCGGACGCCTGACCTTTGAACTCTTCGGCGACGTCCAGCAATCTTTCAGTTGCGTCATCACGCCGACACAGCACGACATCCTCGACCGCGTCGCGCAGATTCTCAGGCAGGTCTTCGTAGATCGCGAGTTGCCCCGCGTTGACGATGCCCATGTCCATGCCGGCGCGGATTGCGTGATACAGGAACACCGAGTGGATAGCCTCGCGCACAATGTTGTTGCCCCGAAATGAGAACGACACGTTGCTGACACCGCCACTGACCATGACGTCGGGCATGTTTTCCTTGATCTGCTTCGTCGCCTCGATGAAATCGAGGCCGTAGCGCGAATGCTCTTCAATACCGGTGGCGACAGCGAAGATGTTTGGATCGAAAATGATGTCGGCAGGATCGAAGCCGACGACTTCAGTCAGGATCTGGTAGCAGCGCCCGCAGATCTCGACTTTGCGCTTAACGGTATCGGCCTGACCCTTTTCATCAAACGCCATGACGATAACGGCAGCGCCGTAGTCACGCACCAATCGTGCCTGCTCGATAAACGCGTCTTCGCCTTCTTTCAGGCTTATCGAGTTAACGATCGCCTTGCCCTGCACGCAGCGCAGACCGGCCTCGATGACCGACCACTTCGACGAGTCGATCATAATCGGCAGGCGCGCGACATCGGGTTCCGAGGCGATGAGATTCAACATCGTCTGCATGGCCTTCTCGGAGTCCAACATGCCTTCGTCCATATTTACGTCGATGATCTGCGCACCGTTCGTAACCTGGTCGCGTGCGATCTGCACGGCCGCGTTGTAGTCGTCCGCTTCAATCAGACGCCGGAAAATCGCCGAGCCGGTCACATTGCAACGCTCACCAACGTTGACGAATAAATCGTCCGGGCCGATATTGAGTGGCTCGAGGCCGGACACCCGACACCGCACGGGCAACTCGGGCACGCTTCGCGGCGCGACCCCGGAGACGACGTTCTTCAATGCCTTGATGTGCTCGGGACGCGTGCCGCAGCAGCCACCGATCATGTTCACCATGCCGCTATTTGCGAATTCACCGACAACCTCGGCCATTTGCTCCGGCGTTTCGTCATACTCACCAAACTCGTTCGGCAATCCCGCGTTTGGGTGCGCGGAAACGCGAATGTTGGCAACTCGGGAAAGTTCATCGACGTACGGGCGCAGTTCACTCGCACCCAACGCACAGTTGAAGCCGATCATGAAAGGGTTTGCATGCCGCACGGAATTCCAGAACGCTTCCCCGGTTTGCCCGGACAACGTGCGTCCCGACGCATCGGTGATCGTGCCAGATATCATGACCGGCACTTCAAATCCTGCAGCTTCAAAGCCGCGTTTAATCGCGAAGATCGCGGCTTTGGCGTTCAGCGTGTCAAAAATCGTTTCGACCATCAGAAAATCGACGCCGCCTTCAAGCAAGGCAACCACAGCTTGTTCGTAAGTCGTCGCCAGCTCGGCAAAACTGATATTGCGATAACCCGGGTCATTAACGTCCGGCGAAATCGATGCTGTGCGATTGGTGGGCCCGAGAACACCGGCGACCCAGCGAGGTTCTCCGGTCTTCGCCGCGTACGCATCAGCACACTCACGCGCGAGGTGTGCAGCCGCCAGGTTTAACTCGGGGACCAGTGCCTCCATGCCGTAGTCGCCCATGGACGGCGCATTGGCATTAAACGTATTGGTCTCGAGAATATCGGCGCCGGCGTCGAGAAACAGCTCATGAATTTCACGGATTACCTGCGGCCGGGTCAGCGATAACAGGTCGTTATTGCCCTTCAGGTCGCTGTCCCAGTCTGCAAAACGGTCGCCTCGGTATTCTTCCTCGCCGAGCTCGTAGCTCTGGATCATGGTGCCCATGGCGCCATCGAGTAGCAGGATGCGCTGCTCAAGCGCATCGAAAAGTGATTCGATTCGTTGCTGTCTACTCATGACTTACGCCGCTTGGCTCTGGCGCACACCTAGTGCATGACAAATCGCAAACGTAAGTTCAGATCGATTTAGAGTGTAGAAATGAAATTCGCTCAAGCCTTCGGCCTGCAATGTGTGGACCTGGTCGATAGCAACACTTGCCGCGATCATCTGCCGCGTCGCGGCATCGTCTTCCAGGCCGGCAAAGCGGTCGCGCAACCATTGCGGCACGTTTGCCCCGCAGCGCGACGCGAATCTTTCCAGTTGCGGAAATCGGGTGATCGGCAATATGCCGGGCACGATCGCAGACTCGATCCCTGCTGTTGCTGCAAGGTCGCGAAAACGCAGGAAGACGTCAGTATCGAAGAAGAACTGTGTGATGGCTCTGGATGCACCCGCGTCGATTTTGCGTTTGAGATTATCGAGATCCGCCAACGGATTGCGTGCTTCCGGGTGAACCTCCGGATAAGCCGCAACTGTGATGTCGAAATCGCCAACGCGCTTCAGGCCTGCAACGAGATCTGACGCGTACGCATAGCCTTCATCATACGGCGAATAAAACGCCTCCCCCGGTAAGGGGTCACCACGCAATGCGACCAGGTGGCGAACGCCCATGTCCCAGTAGTCGCGTGCAATATCATCAACCTCTTCACGGGTTGCACCAACGCAGGTCAGATGCGGCGCCGCGGTTAGGCTGGTTTCTTCAACGATACGTTTAACAGCCTTATGCGTGCGCTCGCGGGTGGAACCGTCAGCGCCGTAAGTTACCGAGACGAATCTCGGGTCAAGCGGCGCGAGTCGCTTGATCGAATCCCACAGCGTGGCTTCCATCCGCTCGTCATGCGGCGGAAAAAATTCAAAAGAAACATCGACAGACTGCGTCATGCGACCTCCGACTTGCCGTCCGCCAGCGTGGCAACGGCAAGCAGCCAACGCGGTTGCTTGCCCGGAATAAGTCTTGGCGGCGCCATGCGCAAGTTTGAGGTTCGGCACCAGACGGTCAACTGATTGCGCAATTTATGCAGGCCATCAGCGTCGGACTGGCCCAGGATGAGCAGGCGGCCGTTTGGCTTAAGCAGTCGTCGCGCCTCGCTCAACGCTGTCATAGGTCGTTCCGCAGTGCTGAGAACATCGTCAAGCACGACCGTGTCGAATTCGCCGTCGGCGAACGGCATCTCGTACATGTCGCCTTTACGCAGGCTGCAATTTTCGACGCCTGCCAGTAGTAACTCTGCCCGCGCCAGTTGTCTGGCGTCCGAATCGATATCGACACCGACCGCGCGTTGCGCACGCGAACCGAGAAGTTTCAGAATTTTGCCGCGTCCGCTGCCGATATCCAGCAGGTCCCCAATTGGCGTCGCAACCGTCAACTCGATGAGTGCCTTGTGCAGACGGCGAACGCTCTCGTCATCTTGCTCGGGAACGGCAATACCTTTCGCAGCACGCAGCTCGCACAGTTTTTGAAAGTCGCGTTCGAATTGCGGCTCGTCAGAGGGCAATAAAGCGAACAGGCGGCGGCGTTGCGCCGCCTGTTCGCTACCGAGGGGTACCCGGTAATACACAAAATGCCCATCACGAAATCGCTCCAGAAGATCCGCGTCGCATAACTGCTTGAGGTGCTGCGAGATCCTCGGCTGGCTCTGGCTCATGACTGTCGTCAGCTCGGACACCGTCGCCTCGCCACGTACGCACAATGCCAATAGGCGCAGCCGGACCGGGTCAGCCAGCGCCTTCAAATGCGCTATCAATTCTGCTGTGCTTTTTTGCATAATATAAAAATATAAGTATTTATTTATATTTACTGCGAAATAGCATAGCACGACGTTCGATTGGTGCAAACTATGCATTCCACGTTCTGCGGAAGCGTTACTAATGGACTCGGACACTTACAACCTGCTGGCCGCAGACTTGCTGCTTTTGAGTCATGTTCTGTTTGTTGGCTTCGTCGTCTTCGGTCTGGTTCTGATACTGGTTGGCAAACCACTTGCCTGGGACTGGGTGCGAAACCCGTGGTTTCGACTCACCCACCTCGTCGCTATCAGTATTGTTGTGTTGCAGTCCTGGTTCGGGATCATCTGCCCACTGACGACGTGGGAAATGGCGTTTCGGGAGCGCGCTGGAGATGCTGTTTACGCCGGCACCTTCATGTCCCACTGGCTCGAGACACTGCTGTACTACAGCGCGCCGGCCTGGGTGTTTGTGGCGTGTTACACCGCATTTGCAGCGCTGGTTGTTGTCAGTTGGGTATGGGTGCGGCCAAGGCAATTTGGCTCAAGTAAATCGACGTAGTCCAAGATTACTGGCCGATTAAGTTGCTTGGAACGCTCATTCTTGTGTCATCATCACGCCAATCTTTGAGGGGCGGCAATTTGAGTTTCTATAGTGAACTGAGGCGCAGGAATGTCTTTAAGGTAGCCATCGTCTACCTTGCCGTCGCCTGGCTGTTATTACAGATTTCCGACACCCTGGGGCCGGCCTTGCACCTGCCGGAGTGGTTTGTTTCCGCTGTGGTGTTCTTGCTGATTCTCGGTTTCCCCATTGCAATGATCTGTGCCTGGGCTTTTGATCTGACACCGGACGGATTGAAGCGGGAAACGACAGCCGATCCTGCAGATCGCAATACCAAATCGACCAACACGAATTTGAACCGCATCGTCGTACCGGCGCTCATTCTTGCGCTCGGCTATTTTATCTTTGACAAGGTCGTCCTTGATCGAAGCGCTCCCGAAGTATCAGCCGATACTCAGCATGCCGAGCAGCAACCAACACCTGCAAAACCGGTTGAATCAGATAACTCGATTGCGGTTCTGCCATTCGTAAATATGAGTTCTGACGAAGAACAGGAATATTTTTCCGACGGGCTGTCTGAAGAATTGTTGAATTTGCTCGCAGGAATTCCCGAGTTGAAAGTTGCCGCACGCACATCTTCATTTTCTTTCAAGGACAAGGGTGTCGAAATTACGGAAATTGCCGCTCGGCTAAAGGTGGCACATGTGCTCGAGGGTAGTGTTCGCAAGCACGGCAACCAGCTGCGTATCACCGCGCAGCTAATTCAGGCTGACAATGGCTATCACCTTTGGTCAAAAACGTATGACAGGCAACTGGACGATGTTTTCCAGGTTCAGGAAGACATTGCAGCAGCGGTTGTCGATGCATTACGGGTCACCATTCTGGGCGAGGTACCCAAGACCCGAAAAACAGATCCGAAAGCGTATCAGTTGTTTCTCGAGGGACAGTATCTGAAACGGCAGCTCTCACAAGATGCCTTGAACGCTGCAGTTAAAGCCTTTAAGCAAGCAGTTGAGATCGACCCAACGTATGTTCCGGCCTTGGCAGAGTTAGCTGATACCTATGTTTGGGGTGGTGGTTCGGATGAGTTGTCGAGCAATGAAAGAACCGTCCTCGCTGATCAGGCAATTGCGACGGCGATTGACGCCGACCCGAACTATGCGTTTGCCTATTATGTCCGGGGAATTTCGTGGTTCTTCGAACATGGCAATTTCGACCAGGGAATCATCGATTTTCAGCATGCCCTGGAGTTAGACCCTAACGATGCGTTCCTGATTGCTGCAATCGGCAAAGGTGCGTACTTGACCGGCCAGTACGATCTTGCAATCGCACAATACAAAGCCGCCCTGGCTCAGGAACCACTGGTTCCTGAGTTTTATCTTTTTCTTGGCAACACGTACGTGAGTTCCGGACAACTTGATGAAGCGGAAGCCACATTTGAAACATTGTCCAGCCTGAGTCCGTCTTCCAACAGCAGCCGTCGACGTTGGCAGGTATCTTTCCTGAGAGGCGACTACGCGGACGCGCTGGCGGAACTTGATACTGATTTTAGCCGGGCAACCGCAGGCTACGCATTGGGTAACAGTGCAATGGCCGACGAGGCCCTTGCTAAGCTGATTGAACGCTCACATCCGTTTACGGTAGCGAGTGTCTACGGGTACCGTGGAGATATCGACAAGACTTTCGAGTGGCTCGATATATACTTGAATGAAGGTGCCGATTTCTTCCCAACAACTATATTGTCTAACATGGCCTTTCGCAGCGTCCATGCTGATGATCGCTGGCCAGTCTTCCTTGAACAGCTAGGGGTCCTGGAGTACTGGGAAAAAATGGCGCCAACACATGCTGAAATCTAGAAGCGAGATCGTAAACAGGATCGCAGCTGTTGCAGGCGCTTTGCTGCTTTGCTCCTGCTCTGGCGAGACTGGTGACGCAGT
The DNA here is from genome assembly GCA_051008055.1 of Woeseiaceae bacterium. Classification (GTDB taxonomy): domain Bacteria; phylum Pseudomonadota; class Gammaproteobacteria; order Steroidobacterales; family Woeseiaceae; genus UBA1847. The sequence goes on along the minus strand of JBPCXZ010000086.1, from coordinate 3,551 downwards.
TGCGACGAGCGAAACCAGCACGGCGGACGACTTCAACTACATTTCCGTGAGCGACGGTCGAATCAGTACGGTGCATGGCGTCAATTATGAGATCGCGGCGCCCGACAGTTTTGACGCTACGGAAGTAAAGAATCGAGAAGACAATTTTGATGGCACGCCATACAAAATCTCGCTCGCCGCACTAATTGGTAAGGACAGTGCATTGATGATTCATGCCGAGACTGTCGCCGACCTCAGTGAAGCTTCCGACTACAGCAATTTGCCGGAATCGGCATGGCCGGACGAGAATTTCCGCTCGCGTGGTCACGTATGTATGGAGGTCCCCCCAGAGGCAATCGAAGGCGAGCATGATCTGGAATGGTTGCGGAGCAACGGCTTCAATCCGGTTGGGGTCATATTGCTCGAACAATTCTTCGCAACCACCGCGGATATGAATAAGGAGATTGTGCTCAGCATCTTGATAAAAATGCCAGCCTGCGATGATGAAGCGGCTAACAAGAATGCTATCAGTGAATTCCAGGCTGAGGTTTCGATCAGCAAGTCCTGATAACTGGAATGACGATTCGGCCATTAGCCGTCATTCAAGTAATCCTCGCTAATCCCATACTGTTCATACAGAGCGTCATAGTATGGTGGAAAGTTATCGTCCGTCATGTAGTCATACGCAAGTTCTTCGCCTATCTCGATATCGCGAATTGCCACGAGGGAGTACCTGTCATCAAAGAGCTCATCTGCTACATCGTCCAGGTAACGGGCAGAGCCGACATCAAGCGATAAGCTTGCCACTTTTGACTTTCTTGTTGACAGATTTGGATCACTTGTATGGTTGATAAGAGCACCGCCGTCAAGAGCTCGAATCAGGCATCCAGGAAACTCTTCGAACGCATGTACGTGCAGCAACTCGTAAACTACTTCGTCGGACTGCATTAGTTCGATTTTCGCACCAAATGATTGCTCGTCGAACACAAGAAACGCGCCGGGGACGTGGCGCCAGACTACACTTCCCTTTTTGATCGATTCACGTGCGAATACACCCAAGCCTTTGTCTTGCGTCTGTTCTACGCTGTGCTGAAAACGAAATCCGGTTGCGTTGTTGGGCATTTCGATACCTTTCTGGCCAAGAGTTGCCGCTCAAGATTGCCGGTGAGTCTATCACCCGGTGAACGTCCGCTTTCGGCCAAAAGTGGCTAGCCAATCGACACATTCCCGGCTAACACAAGTTGGTCAACCTAATCGAACATAGCCAACGCGCTGGGGTTATCTTTAAAATTGAACGCGGCGAGAATATCTTTCTCAATCACACGACCCGTCGACAATGGTGGCAACTCCCCGATTCCAAAGTACCCGACATCTGTGACTTCTGGGCCCGGCCTGGCACTGCCGCTACAACGTTTGTCACACAAGAAGAACAGTTTGTAGAAATCTCGCACGTCGGGATCATACTCGTGTCTCGCTTTATGACGGATCCCGTACACAGCGTTTGCCGACACCTTAATCGTCGCTTCTTCCCAGATCTCCTTCACGACGTTTTCCCCAGGGGATATGCCTACATCGGCAAAACCACCTGGAAGCGTCCACAGTCCGTCACTGGCTTCTTTGACGAGTAACACCTTGTCGTTCTCAAAAACAGCGCCACGAACATCGATTTTTGGTGTTGCGTAGCCCTGCGCAAACTCAGAAACAAGTTCTTGGATTCGTTGCACGGGAACGTTGCCCAATGTCGCTAACATCTGGTTGGCAATTCCCTCTATTTCCGCGTATCGCTCTCTATCGAATTCACCCTCGCCGTAGTGCAGTCCTGTGGAAGCCAGGGCCTGCAGCCGCTTGGCCCACGCAAGCCATTTATCTTCCATGGTGGCTCTTCCTCATCAAGTAATGCCAAACGTCCATTAGAGACTAACAGTACACTCGTTAGTCTAGCAGCCAACCGTCTGCTTTCGGCCAAAAGCGGCCGGTCATATTCGCTCATTTCGACATTCCTTTCTGTCTACCCTCAAGGGCGTCATGGCCGGCAATAAGTCCAAATACCAGAGCAACACTGGCTCCCAAGATGGCGCCCATGGCTGTAGCTTCGAAGTCAAATGCGCTCGGCCAAGCCCCTAGCCATAGTAAGAATAGAAAAATGAATAACCAGAAGACAAGCGCACCTGAGAGCGCACCTACGACCGTCAGAGTCAGCACAGCAGGCGCGTCAATGCGCCTTTGGAGCTTAATCGCGATACGTGCCACCAATGCGAGGCCAGCATACGAAAAGACAAGCGAAACGATCATCATCATGGGCATACTTGGGGCAAGTAGCACAGACAGGTCTCTGGCAGACATTGCAACGTACGCAAGTATGGCCAGCGGAGCGGTCAATGGCGCTAATATGCCCGCCAGTTTTAAACGTTTGTGCATCTAAGGTTCGCTTGAGTGGGAGTCTTGGCTACCATTTACTCTCTAGTCACAACGACCGCTTTCGGCCAATAGCAGACGTTCAATGTGACGCCAGATTCATGTCTAGCCGTGCCTGGAGTCATCGATCCTCCGCTTGAGCAATTCATGGGCCGTTATCGCATCGTCTTTGTCCAATTCTAGTCTTCCGAGTGACTCTTGGACCAGTAATAATGCGACACCAACGCCGAATGGCCACAACGACTGAATAACAACGGAATAGATTGCACCGGCCAGGAAAATCACCTGAACCACTCCGGATACCAGCCAGTCAGCCGTCCAATGCAATCTGACATTGTACTTGGCCTTGCACTTTGAGCAGCGAATCACGAAAGGAATCAGACGATTAACCGATGATTGGCCACATATCTCGCAGCTACTAATTGGCCAGCTCATTCTCGCATCCGTTCAATGTCCGCTTTCGGCCAAAAGCAGCCGTTCACCGAATGCAGAGTGGGTCGACATTATTCAACAGCATCGTTCAGCGTCACTCGAGTAGTCAGGTTCATGGATACGTCTCTGACCGCGTCTGTCAATCTAACCTCCATAACCCATTCCCCACGAAGGTCATCTTCTTCGCCCACAAATTCAATTATCTGGGGAGAAAGTTGCATTTGTTCGGGATTTCCACCGTATGGTTTTGACGGCCCTGAATGGCATTCGACTTCTTTCGAGTCGAGAGAAACAGATCCGTCTGGCCTTATGCTTTTCAAATCGCAACGGATCTCTGCATTGCCGTGTTCGTCAATACCTGGGTTCGCAAAAAATACAAGCATTACTACGGTTTCACCTACCTCAAACTCTGTTGCAATCTCATATTCAGGGCTCTCGCCGTCTGGCAAATGTTCAACTTTCTCAATCCAATCGTCGGTCACTATGACGACCCATCCAAAGAATCCCTCTTCCGTCTTGTACGATTCATGCTCTTCAGGCGTAGTATCACCATCAATCGCCAACTCAGGCTTCTCGGCGCATGCCGTAAGCACAATGACTAGTGCAGCTAGAGCTCCTATACGAAATGACATTTCGGTACGACTTCTTCCATCACACTGCCTATGTGGTCGCCTATCCGGCGATCATTTCCTCAACAACGAGTGACTGCTTTCGGCCAAAAGCGG
>JBPCXZ010000085.1:0-5371 GCA_051008055.1 Woeseiaceae bacterium | reverse complement strand
GGCGATCACAAACCGGTATCGGTGACCTGCGCGCTATTCCCTGGGTGTTTTCCTGGACCCAGGCACGCTGCATGTTGCCGGGCTGGTATGGCGTCGGCTCAGGGCTGGCCAAAGCGGCCGAACAATTTGGCGAAGACGTATTTCGCGAAATGTTCGGCGAATGGTATTTCATGCGAGCAATGACTGCCGATACCGAAATGGTGCTGGCCAAGGCAGATCTTGGTATCGCAAAACTCTACTCGGAACTCTCTGGAGACTTACACCAGCAGTTCTTCCCCATCATCGAAAAAGAATACGAGCTGACGCAGGATCTAATTCTTGAGTACTCTGAACACGAGTCGCTGCTTGAAGGTGACACTACGTTGCAACGCGCGATCATGCTGCGAAACCCGTACGTCGACCCGATGAGCCTTATGCAAATTGATCTGCTCGCTCGCTGGCGCGAGACTGGTCGCGGCGAAGACGAGTTATTTGCTGCACTGCTCGCGAGCGTGAACGGCATCGCGCAGGGCCTGCAGAACACCGGTTAGACGGCCTACTCTTCTATAAAGCTCGCAAACTCATGCAGAGATTTGCGTTGAATGTCCGGCACCTCTGCATCGTCTGCCGGATAACCCGTCACCAGTAACAGGAATGGCCGTTCGGTCTTCGGCCGCTCCAGTATCTCGTTCAGAAACTTCATCGGGCTTGGCGTATGCGTCAGACAAACGAGCCCTGCCTGGTGCAATGCCGTAATCAGAATGCCCGTTGCAAGCCCGGTCGACTCCGTCGGGTAGTAGTGTTTCACCTTGCGGCGATCATCGAGCATGCTGTATTTCTGCAAGAACACGGCGATTAGATATGGTGCCGTTTCGAGAAACGGTTTGTCCGAGTCGGTACCGAGAGGCTCCAGCGCCGCGAGCCACTCCGGCGATGCGCGATGCTCATAGAACTCCCGTTCTTCAACTTCAGCTGCCTCACGAATCTTCTGCTTGGTTGCCGCGCCGCTGACGACTGCGAAATGCCAGGGCTGCAGGTTGGCACCGCTGGGTGCGGTGTTAGCAGCCTTTAGCGCTATCTCAATGATCTCGCGCGGCACCGGCCGGTCCGAGAATTCCCTGACGGTTCGACGCCGATCTACGGCTGCGTAGAAGTCGGCAACACGCTGCTGCATCTCCTCTGGCGGATACTCTTCGTAGTTTGGTAATGGAACTGTTGGATAGTCGCTCATTCAAGGTCACTCATTTGTCGTAGCACGGTAAATTCTGTGGTTTCATTCTCGGACACAGCTTTGCCGCGCACCGATACTCCTGCCGTATGCACCGAGCCCGGATCACCTGTCAGCAGGGGGTGCCAATCGGGAAGCTCCTGGCCATTTGCCAATCGCTTGTATGCACAACTACCAGGCAGCCACTCAAAACTTTCGTGATCTTCGGCCGTTAGTACAAGACACTCCGTAACGATCTTCACCCGGTTCGCATAATCCGTGCAGCGGCAAGTATCAACATCCAGCAGGCGACACGCAATGTCCGTGTAGAAGACTTCACCGCTGTCTTCGTCTTCCAGCTTGTGCATGCAGCACAGCGCACAGCCATCGCAGAGTCCTTCCCACTCCGCGGCGTTCATTTGCGCGAGCGATTTGCGTTTCCAGTATTCATCGGCCATCGTGGTGCACTGTGTGACAGGAGCCAGAAAAATTCAATGAAAGCCGTGTTTCTTGACTACGCAACGATGGGTCCTGACCTCAATCTCGCCGCGTTGCAATCACTTTTTTCCGAGTTAACGCTGTATGACGATACCGCCGACGACAAGATTGGCCAGCGCATCAGTGATGCCAGTTTTGTCCTCACCAATAAGATCCAACTCACCGACACATTAATAGAGTCAGCGAGTAAGTTGCGCTATATCGGCCTAACCGCTACAGGGACCGACAACATCAGCCTCAAAGCAGCCGAACAGCACGGCATCGCCGTTGCCAACATCCGCGCTTATTGCACAGAATCGGTGGTCGAACATGTCATGGGATCTTTGCTCATGCTCGCGCACAGCCTGAATCGCTATGACGCTGCCGTCAAAGCCGGCGAGTGGCAGCAAGCCAACGAGTTTTGCATGCTCAGCTATCCCATTCGACAACTCTCTGACATGACGCTGGGAATTGTCGGCTACGGCGCACTTGGTCAGGGCGTTGCGACGGCTGCCCGCGCCTTCGGTATGCAGGTTCTGGTGTCAGTGAGACCAGGGTCGACCAGTATTGACGAAGGCCGGGTGGCATTCGCTGACATGCTGGCCGAGTCGGACGTCATTTCACTGCACTGCCCGCTTACCGACGACACCCGCAATTTGTTCGATGCCCGGGTAATAGGCCGAATGAAGACAGGGGCACTCCTTATTAATACAGCGCGTGGTGCACTGGTGGATGCTGCCGCCCTGGTTAGCGCGCTGCAGAGTGGCCAGCTTGCCGGTGCCGCCATTGATGTTCTCGAAAAAGAACCACCGGTCGATGGCAATCCACTCCTGGATTATGCCGGCGACAATCTGCTGATCACGCCACACATTGCATGGGGCACCGATCGCGCGCGGCAGAATGCCATCGATGAATTAGCCGCGAATGCGGCGGCATTCATTGCCGGGGAGCGTCGCTGCCGCGTGGTTTAGAAAGTCGAACGCAGGTACAGGATTAAGCCAGAGTATTGCCAAATCAGGTCGGCCCGTAGCGCTTTGTCGGTCGCATCAACGTCAATCTCGACATGGTTATAGCCCAGTCCCAGCGCGAAGTGCTCGGTCATGCGGTAATCGATGCCCAGCAAGCTATCCTGCAAATGGCCGTCATACTCATCAATCTCCAGGCCAAACCATTCGATGCTGGCACTGCCCCGCCAACGCTCTGAGAAGTAGTACTCACCGCGAAAGCCTAACACCGGCAGCGGTGCTGTGACCGCGCCCACCTCCTGCATGTCATCAGGCAAGATGCGCAGACTCAAACCGATATCGGCAACGTAGAATCCGCCCGTCAGTCCAAACTTGCCCTTCTCCTCAGTTACAGGGAAATAGGTATACGCAATTTTGTAGATGCCGAGGTCGAGGCCGGTAGCCACCTCCGCGTCTATTGGGAATGTCGTGTCTCCCCACTTGAATTCCTTGTCTAGTACAGCGGTTGATGATTGCGATAGGTCGAAGATGTCGAAATCCAACTGGTGGCGCCCATTGAATTTGTAGAATGCTGCCAATCGGCCTACCGATTGTGAGTCTTCAAGTCCGAGATCATCCTCGAAATCCACTCTCAAACTGGCGTCGCCAAAGTTGACGCCAAACTCGGTCTTCATGTCCTGATCGGTGATGAAGGCGCCGATGCTGATTCCCCATTTCTGAGTAGCGACAGCCTCGCCGTCATCCTGCGCCAAGCATAATGCTGGCGCCAGAAATATCGTGGCGATCAGTATTTTCGTGATTCCTCCCCCCATGGCGGCGCCAATATTGCGTTGCCGGTTTAATAACTGCAAGCTTGTCATCATGAACACCCGCATATATCTGACGGCGGCGTGGCTGCTTCTCGCCTTATCTCCATTAGTTATGGCCGAAGAAGACTCGCCTGCCGGGCCGGCCGAAGAACAGGAAGAAAAGAAAGCAGAGGACGGCAAGGCCGGCGGCAAGTTCCTGCCCATTCCAATTGTCATTACCGAACCGGCTATTGGTGAAGGCCTAGGCGCCGCACTCGTCTATTTTCACGCCGATCCCGGCGCCGACAAGAAAAGACTGACAACGGCAGCCGAACTTAATCGGGTAGACCGCAAACAGACTCCGCCACCAACGGCGACTGGCGTCTTCGCAGCGTACACAAACAATGAAACGACGGCCTTCGGCATCGGCCATTCACGTACATTCAAAGAAGACACATGGCGGCTGACCGCGTTATTGGCCGACGCCAAGATCATCGCAACTTACTACGTCTCAGATGTTCCATTTGATTTCTCTCTGGAGGGAGCAGTTGCTTTCGCCAGGGTCAAGCGCCGTTTCGGCGATAGCAATTTTTTCCTTGGCCTGGCAACGTCCTATCTGGATGCAGATATCACCTTCCCGCTTGATCCAATCTTTGGCGCGGACGACGACCCTCTCATTCCCGGCCTCGGGTTCAACGACGTTGGCGCCTCAGCCAGTATTGGCTATGACTCACGAGACGACACGATGATGCCGACAACCGGCTGGCTGGCCGAACTCAGCGGCTGGCATTATGACGAGGGGCTGGGTGGAGACTTCACTTACTCGTCCGCAACCCTGAATATCAATTCATTTCACAAGCTGGGTAAGAAGTTTGTGTTGGGCTGGCGACTCGAAGGCACGACAGCCAGTGGTAACTATCCGTTCTACTCGGCGCCGTACGTCAAGCTGCGTGGTATTCCCGCGCTGCGTTACCAGGGTAAATCGGCGAGCGCTGCTGAGATCGAACTTCGTTACGAGCTCGCGGAACGTTGGGCGATACTGGGTTTTTCGGGCCGCGGTTGGACGGATGAGCGCAACCTGGCAGATGAAACCGAAAATTCGATTGATACTGTGGGATTTGGCGTTCGCTGGCTGGCTCTGCCAACCAAGAACGTGTGGATAGGTATAGATGTTGCCCAGGGCCCTGAAGAAAAAGCGTATTACTTCCAGATGGTTCATCCCTGGTAGCGGATCGCCGCGTCAAATGGTGTAATCTTTCCGAATGCTGACACTTAGCCTAATCGGTTCGGCGCTAATCGCGATTACAATACTGATACATGCCGTCGGTACTGCAGCGTGGGTGCGGCACCTTGCCACCCAGCATGCGGCCGCCCTGCCCTGGAGCGCCAGACGGGCCATGTTGATACTTGTCGGTACAGCCATTGCCGTCGTCTTCTTGCACGCCATTGAGATCGTCGTCTGGGCGAAGGCTTACCAATTCGTTTTGCCGGCCAACGAATTAGACGACCTCGAGGAAGCTGTTTATTTTTCATTTGTCACCTTTACGACCCTGGGCTACGGCGATATCACTTTGAGCGAAGGGTATAGGCTGCTCAGCGGAATTCAGGCACTAAATGGCATCATTCTCGTTGGTTGGTCCACCGCGATGATATTCTCTGTCGTGCAACGTGTCTGGCGCGGACTCTCCCCGAACGTGGTCAGCGAAGACTAGCGAGTACCAATAACTAGAACAATAAGTACAAGATAAATCCGGAGGTCACCATGACTAGTGCGAACAGCTCGAAGACGGACGATCGTTTCCTATCCAATGCAATGGCGTCTTTTATTCAGATTGGCGCATTACTTTTATTACTCATGCTGTGTTACAGCATAGTCAAACCATTTGTATCTATCGTCATCTGGGCGGTCGTAATCGGTGTCGGCCTATACCCGACCCACACATCGCTTGCCGCCA
>JBPCXZ010000084.1:0-3024 GCA_051008055.1 Woeseiaceae bacterium | reverse complement strand
GCTATCCAAAGGCCTTGGCCGCCGGCGAAGTTGAGCAATACCCACCCTTCATTTTCATCGGCGAACATGTGCGAATTGCCGCCATAGGTTGAGTAGCCATGTTTATCAATAAGTTCACCGATAATTTCGACGGCCTCTCGGGCGGTTGTCGCTCTCTCCATCGCGATTCGGGAAAGATCACTGTAGCTCGGGCCGGTTTGCGGGTTAGGTGTCATTTCGACCAATTCGGATCGAGAGTCCGACCAGACATCGCGGCCTGCAACGTTGTGTTCGTTCATACCACCGTTGGTGATCGGTGGAGGAAAACCCTCGTAGTCGGAGTAATTCATCGTCAGGTAGCGAAACGTCTGAACGGCCTGAGGAATTTCCAAAAACTGTCCCGGCATATTTGCGGTCTCGTCCACACCGACCTTGATCATGGTACCGGCGGGATAAGACCTAGCAGCGACGACCTCCAGCCAGTGACTAGATACTTCGTCACCAGAACCGCCGATCAGGACGCTACCGTCCTCGGTCAAGTTTTTGCCGACATAGATTGAGTAACTCGCGTTGGCAGTCATTGACCCAATCAGAAGCAGTCCAGCCAGTACTCTTAAAGAGTGCGCCACGCTTTTGTTCATCTTCGTCTCCGGTACGCTCACATTTTCACGATCTGAGCCACCTCTATGGTGCCCATCTCGAGAAAGGGTGACTCCTGTGCCATCTTCACGGCGTCGTCGATATCGTTGGCGACAACCTCCGTAAAACCCATTATCGGATTCGGACCGCCGCCATCTTCGACACCGTCTGCACTGACTGTCTTAGAATCCTTCAGGGGCGTTCCCGGATTGACGACCGCATCACCCATGCCATCGAGCCAGGCTTTGTATCGCTCCATATGCGCAGCGCCCTCTTCCGGTGACTTAGGCATGATGCCGTTGCTGTGGTAAGCAAAAATATAATTTGGCATAGCTTTTCCTATTTGTGTGATCCAAAGAAACGCTTGTTTACGGACTCTCGGCGGCGTACTCGAGTACTTCGAAGTCCCGGATAAACGTTTCTTCTGCGCCTATCGTGAAGTCGTTGGGAAAGCCGAAGCGTGGATCGTATCGCACGGTTACGTCACCGCCTTCCAAAATCGCCGCTTCTATCGTCACAAAATACTCATCTATCCACGAGTGATTATCCGGGTCGTCGAGGTACTCGACGACGGCGAACGGTTCCGTGTAGTCCAGCGGACACTCGCAACTGCGTTCTACTTCATAGCGAAACGCGGGTGGTCGTTCCGTCTCCCATTCAGCACGTCTTGTATTCAACTCGGCGAGCGCCGCCTCCTGCTCAGCAGAAAGCCCCGGCTGATACAAAAAGTAAAAGTAGGCACCGGATACAAAGAAAATCAGGAGAAAAGCCACACCGGCGATCAGTGTGCTGTGTTGAAATCCGGGCTTCTTGACGGTTCGGTGTTTCATTCGCGGTGTGTAAGTAGCAATAAGCCAAGCGCTAACATCGCCGGAACGCCCTGAATGTAAAGAATCGACATCTTTGCCGTCACAGCACCGAAGACACCGGCAATCACGACGCAGCTCAGAAAGAAAACCTTGATTGAAAAGCTATCGGACTTCCTGAGCAGTCCCCAGATCAGGCCAGCCGCAAGAAAGCCGTTGTACAGGCCCTGGTTGGCGGCAAGTGATGCGGACTGTTGGGCGAACTCGGCAGTAAGACCAAACGTTTCCATGCCTAAAGGTTTGGTCCAGAGAAACATCTCCAACACCAGGAACCAGATGTGTTCGAGTGCAATGAGTCCGATCAGCACATCGGCAAGTTTATTCATGAGCTCTCCTCCGCTTCCCATTCCCGCATGATTCTACTCATCTTTTCGAAGTAGCTCGGCGTGTGTGCGATAGGCGCGACTGTGGCCCACCATTGTCTACCGACAGGTGATGTCATCAGGTCCTTGTGTAACGGCGCGAGATAGTCGACCACGTCTTTGGTGTCTGCTTCGTCAAAATAGAGGTCAGACTGGTACTGATGGTCGATGTCCTCAAGAATTGCCATATAGACGTCGATCAGTGATTCGAGTCGTTTCGTTTCGACGGGCGACAGCGCTTCGCCACTGACGCCGCGCAGATAAATGTCGGTGAGCTCCGCATCAGTTGCCAGCATCGCCGCCGCGTTGGTCCACGCGACCGACGTATTGTGCACGATACCTGCGCGGGCGAGATTCGCATTCTGTTTTATCTGTATGCCGACATAGACCAAGGACGCTATCAGAGCGATCACCCCGATCACTTCAGTTACCGCAACCACGGCTTCCCAGTTCATATTCTTATTCTCGCATCTGGCCGGATACCACTATTGTAGGCGAGAACTGGCGGCCGCGAGCAACATGCGTGAATAGAGTCTGTGAAAACCAAGCAATGCCTTGTAAGACTTGCGATCCGTCGGAATGACGGCCGAACCGAAGTACAGCCGACCCGGTGTCACCATGAACCAGGATCGCGTTTGGCCCCGGTAGTCGCACATCAGCAGCTGGTGCTGGCTTCGATCTTCCACGTGCCAGGCAGCGAAAGTTTCAGCCTCTCCCTGGGCGACCTGTTTTGCTTCTTTGTCTGTTGACGGCTTGTTGACGGCAAATCGCAGAATTGCTCGTTCAAGCTTGAACAGCCACGTGGAGTAGAAGGCTTCAACGAACTGAGGTAGCGACACATTGTCTAGAATGTCGGTGTAGAAACAATCGGTGTAAGCGCCACTCCGTGCATACTTTTGTAGTAGCGCCGTTCCAGGAAGTGGGCCTTCTTTAATCACCAGCGCGGCGGTCGGTGTTGACGATCACCCGGTGCATACGGCGGTAGTTGGGCAGGTAGTCCGCCACGGCGAAGTGTTGTGTGCAACGATTGTCCCACATTGCAACGGCGCCGTTGCTCCAGCGAAACCGAACCTGGTTGTTCGGTGTATCGATATGTGAAAACAGGTACTCGAGCAGACGATCGCTTTCGGCCTTGAGCATGCCGACGATGTGCTGCGTAAAAGAACGATTTACAAACA
>JBPCXZ010000083.1:0-13165 GCA_051008055.1 Woeseiaceae bacterium | reverse complement strand
TTCGCCGTCGCAACGGCTGCCCTGGTTTTCTGTCTGAGCGGTACTGCTGCTCTGGCTCACGATGCAGAAGCAACGCTCGACAAAGTTGCCAGAACGGGCGAGTTCGTGATCGGTTATCGTGCGGACGCTAGCCCGTTGTCCTATGAGAATGGTGACGGCGAGCCGTCGGGTTATTCGGTTGATTTCTGCCGCCGTATTGCAGCCGCTGTAAAAGCCAGCCTTCCTGACCACGAGATAGAGACCAAATTCATACGCGTCGCTGCGGATGAAAGACTCGATGCGGTGGAGAGTGGCAAGGTTGACATCGAGTGCGGTTCGACGACTATCACCTTGTCGCGTCAGAAACGGGTTGATTTTTCGATGCCAACATTTGTGACGGGTGGCAGTGTCCTGTCACTTACCTCGGCGGGCATTCAGGATATCTCCGACTTGTCGGGTAAGAAAGTTGGCGTAGCCAAGGGCACTACGACGGTAGAGCAATTGAAAGCGCACCTTGCCGGGAAGCTAATCGATGCGGAAGTCGTTATTGTCGAAGACAGGAAAAAGGGCATGAACCTTCTGAATCGCGGCGATATTGATGCATTAGCGGCGGATCAGATCGTACTCATTGGTCAGGTGATCGAGTCGATCAATCCGAAGGGTTATTCGATTGTGAGTGAAATATTTTCTTATGAGCCGTATGGCTTTCCAATTCGACGCAACGATTCAGACTTCAGGCTCGTCGTGAACTCTGCGATATCGCAGATCTACCGTAGTGGTCAGGAAGGCGAAATTTTCTACAAATGGATTGGCCGCATCGGTATCGGTGTTCCGCCAATCGTCTCTGCGATGTATCAGTTAGGCGAAACTCCAGAGTAGGCAAGCTTTAGTTTACGATCAGCGAGTACGCGAATAAGTTTTCGTTAGTTCGTTTGTAGCCAAGCTTTTCATAAAGGTGCTGCCCGGGCAGGTTGTTGATTTCGGTAAGTAGGTCCAACCGTGCGGCACCATTTTCGCGCGCCCATTGCGTCGCTCTGTTCATGATCTTCGCGCCGACGCCAGCGTTGCGGCTGTCGGCGTCTACGTACAGGTCATACAGAATGTAGATCTTGGCGGCATCGATTGAGCAGAACGACGGGTATAGCTGAGTGAAACCGAGTGCTTTGTCTCCGTCCATCGCCACGAAGATATCGGCCTCATCATTTTCAATACGCTCTCTAATGAATCGTGTAGCGAGTTCGATGTCAGGCTCACATTCGTAAAACTGCCGGTAGAGATCAAACAGTCTTGCAACTTCGGCTACATGCTTCTGGCTTGCTTTGACGATATCCAAAGGATGACCTCCTGAGTCGTTCTAGAAGAGTTCGGAGAAAATATTAGTAAAAAACCAGGCATCGAGTCTCGATACTCTCTCGCGGCGGCGTATCGGCCGGTGCGGTAGGGTCCTTGCAGCTTGAGTGTATGGTAAATCGGGTTCTACCATCGGTTGCAGAGTCAAAGGTCTTGAAAATCAGAGCTTCGTGCATCTGCATCTGCGGGAAGTAGTACCAGCGCTGTCGGTCACCAAACGTTGCAACCTGCAGCTCGCCAATACGCTCTTCAGCGCGTCGCTCAACAGCAATCAATTCGTCCGGTTCAACTGTGGTCGCATCGCAAAGCACGAGCGGGTGATCGAGTATCGGCCCAGCGATTGAGCGCCAGACGTTAATGATGGCAAAGCGACGTTGAAACAATTCATCCGCTTCATCAGGGAGCAGGTCGTTCAACCGTTTGGCGCCGGATCTATCCGTGTAGTCGTTGTGCACGATATTTGCCGGTTCGCGAATTTGATGGAGCTCTTGCAGGTCAACAGAAGATGTTCTCCGCGTGTCGTCAAAGATCTCAACTCGACGAGCGCCGGTCTCTTGGATCAACAGTTCGGTAACTTCAGCGTGGTAGGTTGACGAAATCTGCTTGTCGTCATAAAAGTCCGTAACATCAGTTGCCTGCTCAACCAATCGAAAGCCTTCCGCGTCAAGATCGCTAGAAGGCAAATCGCGGCGCCCGTCATGCACTTCGACCTCCCGCATAACGAAATTGCCCACGTGATCGGTTGTGTCACCACCGCCCTTGGAAGGTACGTAAACGAGTGGCCCGTCCAGATTGGCAAGAAACTTGAGTTCGGCGGTGATTGGGCTGGTCGACATTAGCTAAAAGATACTACCGATTGCTTGCTGCGGTTACTATTGGGATCTATGAATTGCCCCAAGTGCAAAAGCGACATGGAACAGGTTGAGTTCGAGGGTGTCGAGGTTGACCGCTGCAAAGGCTGTAAAGGTATTTGGTTCGACGTCGGCGAGAGCGACTGGCTGTTAGGGGCCGACGCCGCCGCAGCTATTGATACGGGTGATTCGGAGGTAGGCAAACATACCAATCAGATCAGTCGTTATCGTTGTCCACGTTGTGATGGCGGTATGATGCGTCGCACAGACGCCAAACGATCCCGGATTCAGTACGAAGAATGTACGTCGTGCCGCGGATCGTTCTTTGATGCGGGTGAGTTCACGGACCTGATCAAAGACGCGATAACTGATCTGAATGGCGAATCAGAAACTAGTGCATAGGTCGCGCGTGGGCTGCACCTCTGAATATTGCATTGGCCAGGATGACATTCAAACCATCAAGGTAGGCACGAACAGTTGGGTCCTGCGTGAAAGCAATGACGTAACCACGCCCGGAAGGTTGCGCGACAGCAAAGGGTTTGTACGCCAGTTGTTTGCGGTTTTCTTCCCACAGATGGCCGCCGGCCAACAATTCGTCGGATCCTTTGAAGCGCGCTACGTTAGTGCCTGAATCAAGGCGAATTGGCGTGTAGATATCGCTGCCACGGGCGAGGACGTTCAGCGTTGGCGCAACTCCGGCGCCGAGCCAGTGATCTGGGCTGACGTCGGCTCGCAGCAGAACGCCGGAAACGGAATCCGGCGCGGCGGTTTCGGGCACGATAGCTTGCTCATAATCGCTCGCGCTTTCCAAGATGCGCCCGGCAACTGTCGTTTCCTTCTCAACTTCATCGCTGCTGTTGGACTCCTCGCCATTCTCGTCGTCGATTGCTGCGTTTTCGCGTCGGATTGAAAGAATGTCGATATTCGCATCGGCCAGGTAGCGATTAGCTGACCCGAGACCGATCAAAACACCGCCTTTCTTAACCCAGTCACGCAGATTATCGGCTCCGGACTCGCCCAGGACAGTCGCATAGTCGCGGTAGGTGGTTGGCAGAATGAGGACTTCAAAGTCACTCAGGTCTGCCGACGCGAGCCGTGCCGTTCGAATTACCGTCACCGGATAGTCGAATTGCCGTTCGATGACGAAACGGGTCTGGCCCGCGCTGGGAGGGTAGGTCGGACTATCCCAAGCAATGGCCACATCAGGCGGATTGTGCGTGAAGACCTCGTTGCCACCCAGGCTGGGCCCTGCAGTTACCCAACTGTCGTCAACCGAAACAATTCTTGCCCCGGACTCGAGTGCAATTTTTCGCACAGTCTCATGAACATCGTCATTGTGGTCAGCGACATCGATGATCAACGTGCCACCTGGATATCGAGTGCCCTGATTCGTGAATGGCTGGTCGCTGCTCTTGACGGCCAGTCCTTGCCGCAGTGCATGCGAAAGAAAGCGAATTGCGGTGCGTTCGCCCCACGGAACCAGGTAAGCGACCTTCGCATCTGTTGCAGGCAGTTCAGGCGCCACTACGAGGTCGGTTCCCGCTGCTGAGGTATCAACTGATGGCAGGCGGTCACAGGTGTTGGCCGTGACGTTCATCATCAGTGGCACGGACCACGCAGTCACATCATAGATTTGACTATCAAGGCCGAGTTTGCGGCGACGTTCCTGTTCGCTAACGAATTCACTACCCATCGCAACCTGTTCGTCCAGCAGTGTTCTTACCAGGCGCTTCGCAGGTTGCGCCATGTCGATCAGGAAGCTGCCCGTTGCATAGTCCACGCCGCAGGCGGAAAAACCTTCGTCAGCGATACCGACTTTGACGCCCTGAAGAACCAACTTGCCGGCCAGTTCGTTAGCGCCTGCCTGGTCAGTTTGGGTCGGAATGATGTAGGCGCGTATGTCGTCAGAGCGACCTTCGTCAATGGCGGATATCTGAAAGTCATGCAAACGTTGCAGCAGTAATTGTCTATTGCTTGCCGTCGTTTCGGCTGTCGCCAGGGAGGTCACGAAGTGATTGCGCACTGATTCCGCGTACAAGAGTTCACCGCCGTCGTACTGACGTAGTACCAGTCCCTCGACACCAGCCTGTTCGTAAGTCATGGCCGTCGCGCCGAAAAAATAGGTCCAGGAAGCGTAGCCGGTGTAAAACTCGTCGTACACGTCACGAGTGAAGTAGTCGATGCCAAACTCGTCGAACCAGCGAGCGTTGGTTCTACCGTAAAGCTCCTGGTTTTGTAGTTGGGCAGTGGTGAGATGCGGGTTAACTGGATCGGCGCCAGGCGCGAAAAAGTAGGTACGGTCGCCACCCATTTCGTGAACATCGGCAACCACGACCGGATACCACTCCTGCATCACGGCAACTTTGCCAATGGTTTCTGGTTGCGTCATTGCAAACCAGTCGCGATTGAGGTCGAACAAGTAATGATTGTGCCGCCCGGAAGGCCAGGGCTGGTCATGCTCGGCAGCAATCCGGTGTGGGTTGGGAACCAGTCCTTCCGCAATTTCGAAACCGTGAATAAAACGGTCGCGGCCATCCGGATTCTGCATGGGGTCCAGGACCACGACCGAATTGCTCAAGATATTGTCGATGCGTTCATCACCGCGGGCTGCCAATAAGTGATAGGCAGTTAGCATCGCCGCATCGGTCGAAGAAATCTCATCACCGTGCACGCCGTAAGTCAGCCAGGTCACTGCGGGCGCGGTTTCGATGATACGCGCTGCCTCACTGATGGTTGTAACGTCAGCATTACGCAATGCCTGCATGTCGACTTTGATGTTGTCGATGCGAGGCATGTTCTCGGCCGACGTAATCACCACGTAAATAAGGTCACGACCTTCCCAGCTTCTGCCGTAGCGATGCACCGACAGTTTCTCAGGCTGTGCCGCGGCGAGCGCCTCAAAATATCGAACGGCATCCCGATGCCAGGTGATGCGCTCCCCGGGAGCGTGGCCAATAACAGATTCGATAGTAGGGATCGCGGGATCGTAGTCGGCATTGGGCCAGTATTCGAAATTTTGCTGCGCGCTGGCCGTATTGGCCAGCAGCGCAGCAGTTAAGCTGAGTAGCAAACGCATTGGGTGTGTCTCCAGAGAAAACGCGATTCTGACGACACTCTACTATTTCGCTGCAGCGCTTTCGAGGTCTGGCAATTCGTCACCCGAAATGTCCTTGCACATCAACATCTCGACAACGCGGGCAGAGGCGCCGTCGTAGTAACCGGTCTCCATTTCATATTCTTTGGGGTTTCTGAACGTCCCAAACAATATGTCGAAGATAGGCAGGTCGGAGTAGTTGTACTTGTGCAGTCCCTTGCCATGATGAATCGTATGACTTTCGGGCCGTTGCACGATGTATCCCAGCCAGCGCGGGGTCTTGATGTTGGTGTGTTGAAATATACCGAGGAACATCGTTGCAAACAGAAACACGGTAACCGCTTGCGGGCTTAAGCCGACGATTAATGACAGGCTAAGACTTCCGACCAGCGTGAAACCAGCCATGTCCAGCGGGCTGAAATAGAATGCACCGTAAGTGTCCAGGCGCTCGGCGCTGTGATGCATCTGGTGAAAGCTCTGAAACAGCCAGTCTGTCTGATGCATTGTCCGGTGCCAGGCATAAACCAGGCCCTCATAGACGACAATGCCGATTGCGGCGCCGGCTAAAGTGTTAATACCACTCAGGTCGAAGAGTTGATATTGCGCCAGGTAACCGTCCCACAGCAGGGGCAGGTAAGACGACAGGTAAAAATATACTGCAAACGACCCCAGTGCTCGTGGCAGCCATCCCTTGACCTTGGGTAGTTTTCTTCCCGGTGCGATAGCTTCCCAGAGCATCAGGGCTCCATACAATGCCAGTACGCCCAGCGAAATGGGGTCCAGCAGTATCTCCAGTGGTGTAGGCATGTTCCTAATCTCCAAATTTGTAAGTAAAAAACCGACTGATAAGTGCAGAAATATGCTAGGCTGATTGTAGGTTCTGATCCAGTGAACGCCCGGTACTTTTTTCAAAATAATTTAAAAAAAGTAATATTAACAATAGTTTAAGATATATTTTTCACGTAATCAGGACTAGTTTTTACGTGTGATATTTAAAAACCAGACGGTAGGTATAGTAAACACGGAGGTGCCGCATGGGCACGAAAGGCGAGCAGACTCGCGAACACATAATGGCCACTGCCGAGAGCATCATCCTGAATCGCGGCTATTCCGGCACGTCAATTGAGGAAATCATCAACAAGGCAGGCATTACCAAGGGCGGTTTTTTCTATCATTTTGACGGCAAGAATGACCTCGCCCGAAACCTGATCCTGCGTTACCTCGACAACGACATGGCCTTCTTCTCGGGTTTGGCCGACAGGGCGCGATCGTTAACCGAAGACCCGCTGCAACAGTTCCTTTTGTTTCTGAAACTCATGGCCGAGGCGATGCATGACTTGCCAAGCACTCACCCAGGATGCCTGGTCGCGTCGTTTACTTACGAGGCGGAACAATTTGATGAGGAAGTCAGAAAACTCAATGCTGAAGGTGTTCTGGCGTGGCGACGTATCTTTAGCGAGATGCTCGAAAGCGTCGAGGAAAAGTACACATTGAAGGTCGATAAACAGACGGACGACCTCGCTGACATGCTGACCTCAGTCATTGAGGGCGGCATCATCATGTCCAAGTTGCTGGAGGACAAAGATATTCTGCCGAATCAGATCCTTCAGTATCGCGAATACATCCGACTCGCATTTGGCGACGTTTGATCCGATTCCTATATAATCGGGCCATCAAATCTTGCGCTTGGCGCTAAGGGATCATCCATGTTTTTGAGAAGAATCGCCGCGACCGCGATTGCGGTCACGCTGTGTGTCTCTGCCGCAGCAGAATCTGTCGACTATCGACTGCCGCCAGAAATACAACCCAGTGCGCAAAGTATTCACCTGACGCTGGACCCTGCCAAAGAGGACTTCAGCGGCAGCACTGTATTGCAGTTAGACATTGCCGAGGATGTTGATCGAATCGGCATCTACCAGACTGGAATTGAAATGAGCGGCATTACGCTGCGATCGGGCGATAGCGAGCGTACGTTGTCGGCGGAGGTAGGCGACTACGACATCAACTGGCTGTCTGATGGTGAGACCATTGCCGCGGGCGAGTACGAACTGAGTATTGAGTTCGCAGCAAAGTTCTCTACCGATGCGCTGGGTATGCACCGTACCCAGTTTGAAGGTAATGACTACATCTTTACGCAGATGGAGTCGATGTACCTGCGTCGGGCTATCCCCACTTTTGATGAGCCCTCATTCAAGATTCCCTATACGCTCACGATCGACGCGCCCGAAGATCTGACCGTGGTCGCGAATACTCCGGTCGCGACAGAAAGCCGTAAGGACGGCTGGCAGCGGGTCGAGTTCATGCCGACCAAGCCTATGTCCAGTTACCTGATCGCTTTGGCGGTGGGGCCGCTGGATCGTGCGCGAATCGACGGAATGTCGGTGCCGGGCTACGTTTATGTGCCGGTTGGTCATGCTGACAGCCTCGGTTTCGTCTTGAAGAACACGCCAATTATCGTCAAGGAGCTTGAAGAGTATTTCGGAACAGACTATCCGTTTCGCAAGCTCGATTTCGTTGGTGTACCGGAATTTGCATTCGGCGCAATGGAAAACGTCGGCCTCGTTACCTATCGACTTGAGTACCTGACACACGGCGATGAAGCGAGCGGATCAAGCGCAGCCTGGACGCTTGGGGTTATCGCCCATGAAGTTGGCCATATGTGGTTTGGCAACCTCGTCACAATGGAGTGGTGGAATGATCTGTGGCTGAACGAGGCGTTTGCCAGCTGGATCGACGAGGTCATGCTCGAAAAGCTTTATCCAGAGTTTGAGTCGCATATGAGTTTGCCGCAGGCAACGGCTTTCAGAATAGACCAGGGAACCAGCGTCAAGCCGATCAGGAAGGAAGCCAAGACAGAGTCGGATGTGAACGAAGGCTCTTACTTACCGTACGTGAAGGGCCTCACGATGCTGATGATGCTTGAGAATTATGTCGGTCCGGACAAGTGGCAGGAGGGTGTACGTAGCTATCTTGACGCGTATTCCTGGAGTAATGCGACTGAACCCGATCTCTGGAAGGAGATAACGGCCACCTCAGGCGTCGACGTCAGCAAGATCGCAGGTTCTTTCCTGAATCAGCCGGGTTTTCCGATTCTGTCTGTCGACAGGAATGGTGGTGTGTCGCAAACACGTTACTTGCGCTATGGCGCCGAAGCGCCGGATCTTCTTTGGACAATACCGCTGAACGTTAAGTACAAAAAAGACGGCAAGATCAGGGAGGTTTTCTATTTGCTCGACGGCAAAGAGGGTGAGATTGATCTACCGAGCGGTGCGGATTGGATTCTGCCGGACGCTGGCGCTGAAGGGTACTATCGTTGGGAAGTTGATATCGACCAGTTCTATGCGCTCGTCGACGATATGGCGAGCCTTGAAGATAAAGAAAAGATGGCGTTACTCGATAACAGCGCAGCGTTGTTACGGGCGCGTAAATTATCGCTCGAAGATTACATGCTGGTTTTGACAAAGTTGCTGGATGAATCGCATCCACTGGTTCTCCTACAGGCAGTTAATGCGACCATCACAATCGGTAACAGTAATGTAACTGAGGACAATGCGGCGGCATTCGCCCGATTCGTCAATGCGGCATTGGGTAATCGCTTTGAAGAGATCGGCATCGAAACCCGCGCGGAAGACAGTGAAACGATGATTCAACTGCGGCCACGCCTTGTCAGATTACTGGGCCAATACGGTGCAAATGCCGATGTTATCGCTGCTGTCGCAGAAGAAACCAACTTGTATCTGGAGTCACCGGATGCGGTCGATGGCAACCTGGGGCTCGAACTACTTCGTGTCACGGCATTGAATGATGACGGCGGATTCTATGAGAAATATCTGGACGCTTACCGTCATTCAGATGATCTTGCGCAACGAGTCGCTATCTTGAGGGCGACCTATTTCAAGAACCCGGATATCGTAAATCAGTTCCTGGATTTTTCGATTTCAGACGAAGTGAAGGCTGGAGATGCGGGATCCGCGCTCTACTACTATGCGCGCCTACTGGAAGATCATACAATTTTGTACGCATGGCTCGAAGAAAACCTGGACGCGTTGTTGGCGAGAGTTCCGGAAAACTCCCACCAGGGCTTGCCGGGCACCATGAACGGCAGGTGTAACGAGAAAAATCTGGCGATGATGAAGGCGTTTTTCACGGATCGTGACGAAATGTACGACTCGAGCCTCGGCCGGCAAGTTGAGGATATCCGCGCATGTATTGACGATGCAGAATACAATCGTGCACCGCTGATGGATTTTCTCGCGCAGTACGACGAATAAACCAGTCTAGTCTCGCTATTGCACCGCGCGCAGAGCGTGGCACTCGACGTCCGCCTGGTGTGCTTCGCGAAGGAATCTGAGCGCGGTCGGGTTTAGCTCGTTGCTGAATTCATCTAGAGTCGCCTGCATCAACGCGGCACTTTCTTCGCGACACATCGGCCTGAGCAGGGAAGTCGTGTAGCTCGACAGGAAATAGCTGTCTGCATCGCGACTCATTTTTGGCAGCGCGCTGAGAACGGTAGTTAGCAGCTCCAGTTGCACATCCGTCTGTGTCGACGGAAACAGATAGCCCATGACGGCGCGTTGCCGCGCGAGATTGGTAATCTCATTCGGCGACTGCAACTCATCGACCCAGTCTTTCTTGTTTGCAAAGCCTGGCATTGCGGCTCGCGCCGATAGCAGGTTTCGCTGTCCCCGATCGGACGGGTCATTGATGGCCTCGGCTTCTAGTAATTCGTCAATGTCCGGTGCGTTGTGCCGACTTAGAATCGTCAACAACTGCCAGCGAATATCCGTTGATATGTCGAGTCCATTTACGACGGTCTTGCCGTCCAGTAATGCCCGGGATGTGCCCATTGCTGCATGACTTGATGCAACACTGGTGAATAATCCAAACCAGAGATGCTTCAGGTCCTGCGTCTCGGCATATTCTGCGCGCTTCAAACCCAATACTTCAACGTCATCGAGCAGGCGTGGCAAGGCAGCGTTAGTTTCAGGTCTTAGGCGCTGCATCATGTGTATGGACCCGCTAAGCGAGGCGGTAATCTGCTGCAGGACCCGAAAGTTCTGCTCGCTCTCCGCCAGCTTCAATGCCAGTCGAATATAGTCCGCAATCGGCATACCACCTGCCTGCGTCTTGTCGTAAAGCGCTTGCAGGTACATTGAACGAGATAGCGGGTCGCTAATCATGGCGATGTCTTCCGCTAGCAACACGGCATCGGCATCTGAGATAGACAGTTGAGCGTAAGTCCAGTCGTCGTAGTTGGGGTTAACGAGCGATGGGCAGGGCAGATCGCCCGGCACGTCAAACTCCTCTTGCTCACTGCCAATCGTTACCGGAATACGACTACTAACAGCCAGGTTTCCGTTTGCGTCGGGCGCGTACAAAGCGAGATCTGTCTTGTGTGTGCGAATTAGTGGCCAGGCCGTTGGCGCTGTTTGTTTGATGTTGACTGAGCGAATAATGCCATTTCGGCAGACTCGTTCAGCAGAGAGCATGTTGAAGCCCGGTGTCGTTAGCCAATCGTCGGACCAGCCGCTGAGGTCGACGCCCGATGCCCGGCTTTGATGCTTAATAAAATCTGCTAGCTCGGTGGTACCCCAGGCATTTTCCCGCAGATAGTTCGAAACGCCGGCGCGATAGTTTTCCGCTCCTACGCGATACATCAGCTGTTTCAGAACAGAGCCGCCCTTGTTGTAGGTGATCGAATCAAACAGTTCGGAGAACTGTAACGTGCTGTTCACCGGCATTTCGATGGGATGGGTGGTCACCCGGCTGTCACGCTGGTAAGCCGACGTTTTTCCGTCCAGAAAGAACGCATGCCACTGATCATCGAACTCGGTGGTGTCCATCAAGGCCAGCGTTGCCATCTGTGTTGCGAAACTCTCGTTCAACCACATGCCGTTCCACCAATCGTGTGTGACGAGATCGCCAAACCACATGTGCGCCAGTTCGTGCAGGATGGTGCTGGCGCGGCTCTCTCGCTCAGCGTAGTTGCTGGCCTGGCGCTGCACGTAACGCTCCGTGTAGGTCACGGCTGCGGCGTTCTCCATACCGCCAATATTGAACTCCGGGACGATGAGTTGATCGTACTTCGCGAAGGGATACGGTATGTCGAAATAGTCATTGAAATACGTCATGCCGTTTTGAGTCAGCTCAAACCATTCCTCAACTGCTACGTACTTTGCCAATGACTGGCGAGCGAATAGCCGCAGCGGTACATCGCCAGTGTCATCGCTCCAGATTTGGTACTCGCCTGCGTGCAGTGAGAAGAAATACGTAGAGAGTTTCGGTGTCTCGGCAAATGTCCAAAGTCGCGTTTCGTTTGAGCTCGCTACGGGCGAACCATTCGTCGTTGAAACCACGACCCAGTCTTTTGGTGCGTCCACACGTAACTTGAACTTGGCCTTCAGGCTGGGCTGGTCGAAGGATGGCAAAACTCTGTTGGCGTAGTAGGGCCACAGATAAGAGTGCATATAAGTTCGACCGTCCTCCGGGTCGACGAAACGGTGCAGGCCAGTGCCGTCATGTCCGTAGGGGCGACTGTAGGCGACTTCGATACTATTCGTACCGACAGCGAGGGACTCGTGCGGCAAGGTAATGAAGAATCCGTTGTAATCCGGCTCGACATCGGCATTGTTGACTTTGACGCCATGTAAAGTGCCGCCGTTAAAGTCGAGTGTCAGGTCCGATGCAGCATCGGACAGTTCAAATTCGATAAGGACCTGGCCCATGAATTCGCTAGTGCTTGCAGACAGGTCGATGAACAAGTCATAGCGCAGATTCGAAATACGTGACTTGCGCGCATCGGCCGTTTTCCGATCCAGTGCATCGACCGCAGCGCGATGACTTGTCGTGGCTGTCTCGGCATCGTCTGCAACTGTGCTCGCCGGTTGACAGGCGGTCAGGCTGCTTATCAGCAAAGCCGGGAGCAGTACCTTCAATTGTAGTCTTCGCATCGGTATTCGGGTCCTGTGGTTAGTGCCACCGTCTATTTTTCGAAATTTGTGATCGTGCGCAAGACAGTTTCAAACTGTGTGTCGCTTATGTCCAGGTGAAAGACGAAGCGAATGGTTTGCTTGCCTAGATCAAGCGCAAGAATGCCTTGCTGCTGCAGATGCTCCAGGTACTTTTCACTGTCGAGGTTGTCGACAAGATCAAAGATGACAATATTAGTTTCGACCGGAAGCACACTCTTCACATGGCCAGCGGCGCGCAATGCATCGCCGAGAACCCTCGCTCTGTCATGATCGACGCCGAGGCGCTCGACATGGTTTTCCAGCGCATAAGAGCCGGCCGCGGCCAGATATCCGACCTGGCGCATGCCGCCGCCCATGGACTTTCGGTAGCGATGCGCCTTGGCAATGTGCTCGTCACTGCCAAGTAACAACGACCCGATCGGCGCGCCGAGGCCTTTTGACAGGCAAATTGAAATCGTGTCGAACAATTCACCGAAGCGCCTGGGAGACTCGTTCGTTGCTACCAATGCGTTAAATAGTCGAGCTCCATCGAGATGCATTCGCAGATCGTTCTGATCGCAGACGGCTCGAATCGCTTTGATATCGGCAAGGCTCCAACAGCTACCGCCACCCATATTGGTCGTGTTTTCGACGGCTACAAGGCGAGTCGCAGGCGAGTGAGAGTCGCTGCCGTCGTTTATGTGTCGAGCTAGGTCATCAGCACTGAACATGCCATTGTCACCGCGCAGCAGGCGTACCGAAGCCCCGCAGTTGGAGGCGATTCCGCCGCCCTCATAAAGATAGACGTGCGCCAGCTCATGACAAACGACTTCGTCGCCTGGTTGTACATGAACCCGGATGCCAATCTGGTTGGTCATGGTTCCGCTAGGGCAGAACAGGGCGGCGTCCATGCCAAACATTTTGGCAGCGCTCTGCTGCAA
>JBPCXZ010000082.1:0-19127 GCA_051008055.1 Woeseiaceae bacterium | reverse complement strand
ACATTAAGGCGTCAAACCCTGGGGCCGGTGATGAATTTGGGCGTGTCGTTGCGATAAATTCAGATGGCACGGTGCTAGCCGTCGGGGCGCCTGGCGAAGATAGCGACGCTACCGGCGTAAACGGTGCGCAGGACAATGAACAGCTTCCAGACGCAGGCGCTGTCTATGTTTTTCAATACGATGGTGTGCGATGGGATCAGCAAGCCTATGTCAAAGCTTCTGCTCCCGTTAGGGACACGCCGAGATTTGGCTTAGCGGTTGCCATAAGTGCTGGTGGCGATCGATTGGCCGTCGGGTCTCCTTATGAAGATTATTGCCCATGGGATGTAAACAACGAAGCCGGGTGCGTCGACGGAGGTGCCGTCTATATCTTCGATTTTGATGGCGAGCTTTGGCAACAACAAGCCTACTTAGAATCACCGTGGGGAATCGACGAACACTTTGGCGCTGCAGTCGCATTGAGCGCTGACGGCAACCGGCTGGCCACGAGTGCACCAGACTTAGACAGACATGATGCATGGACAATGTTCGGTGCTGTTTACGTTTACGACTATGACGGCGACAGTTGGACTGGGCAGCTTGTAGGGCCACCAAATGATGGCGTTGACTTCTTCACATATGATTCATCAGGGGGCAGGTTGGCTTTGAGTGCGGATGGCAATCGACTTGCTTTCGACCTCAATTACTGGGTCTTCCCGGGCTTTGAAAGGGACGGAAACTGGATTGCCGTCTACGACTTTATTGGATCAACCTGGCAGCTACAGGATTGGCTAAGAGCATCAAACGGGATTAGCGATAACAAAGATCGGTTTGGCGGCTCATTGGCGATGAGTGGCGACGGTCGCATGTTAGCCGTAGGGGCTAGTGGCGAAGCGGGCATCGCGTCAGGGGTGAACGGCGATGAGAATGACAATTCGGCTGAGAGATCCGGTGCCGCGTATCTCTTCGCTTTGGGAAGTGAAGGCTGGGTACAGACCACGTATATCAAGGCGTCAAACACCGATCCGGTAGACATGTTTGGCAAAGCAGTGGCGCTGAGCTTCGATGGGGAGATCCTGGCAGCTGGTGCTTCCGGAGAGGGCAGCAGCTCCATCGGCGTCGACGGCGATCAGAGCGATAACTCGGCGCCTGCCTCCGGCGCGGTTTTCATCTACTAGACTGCGCACCAAACACCTGGAAAGCAAGTTCATATTGGCAAACTATACTCAGGGTGGATAAGCGGGAAGAGCGAATCGACCCCCGATTTCGTGACCATTAGGAATTCATCAGGATGCCATCCGGTCTACGAATCAAGGAAGCGGCAGTATCAATCTTCAAGCGAAGTCGAGAATTAGCACACGGTTGGATGGAGGAACAAGATCATGAGCGTATATACGAATTTAAGTTTGGTATTGATTGCAGGTGTTGCATCGTTAAGTTTTCAGACGAGCCATGCTCAGACGAATGCAGAGTTGCAGGCGCGTATTTCAGAATTGGAAGAAAGACTTTTGGCGATGGAGGAATTGGTCGCTAACAACACTGTATTGCGACTGGACGGCTACCTGAGTCTTGACGACAGCAATCCTGAGAGGCCGACGGCACTGTTTGCCGGGACCAATGTTCAGGTCGTCAACGGGGTCGGCAGCACACCTACGATCAATGGTCTGGGTAACGTGATCATCGGTTATGACGAAACAAAACTTCCATCCCCACATGGACGAAATCAGTATGTATGTTCAGAGGGCAGTGCCTTTTCTGTGGGCAGTATCTTGACAAAAGAAGACTGTGTCGGACAG
Source organism: Woeseiaceae bacterium (assembly GCA_051008055.1). Lineage (GTDB taxonomy): Bacteria > Pseudomonadota > Gammaproteobacteria > Steroidobacterales > Woeseiaceae > UBA1847. Next base: position 17,352 of record JBPCXZ010000082.1, on the reverse strand, counting down.
GGCTTTGACTGGTACTTAAACCATAAGTCCGGATCACACAACTTGGTTGTTGGTGGCTGGCATAATTACTCCCAATTTGGCGGCCTCGTCGTCGGCAGTGGCAACACCATTAACGGCCGGTATGCCACTGTTACCGGCGGGGCCGGCAATACGGCTTCTGGAAATTACTCTAGTGTCAGTGGAGGTCAACTTAACGCTGCTCGCGGAGATGCGTCGAGCGTTACTGGAGGTCACTTTAACGTTGCGCGGGTGTGGTTATCCAGTGTCAATGGGGGCTCGGAAAACATTGCGACTGGAGTCCTTTCAACCGTCAGCGGCGGCCAACAGAACGAGGCTATTGATCATTTCACCACTATCGTTGGCGGCCACCGAAACGAGGCCAGAAAAGGCTCAACAGTGTCAGGCGGAAGCCATAACAGAGCGATCGGCCGCTGGTCGTCAATCAGTGGCGGCAACGGCAATGTGACGAGGGGGGACGAGTCCCACATCAGCGGTGGCGAGAACAATACTGCCCGCGGCGACTACTCAAGCATCAGCGGCGGCAGTAATCGCGATGCGACTGGTGAATCCGACTGGGTGGCAGGGTCGTTGTTTCAGGACAATTAGAGGGTCAACACCATCCCTCAAGCGTCACAGAATGTCCGCTTTTGGCCGAAATCAGCAGATACCCGTGCGAAGTGAAATACGAAAAGAAGTGGAAGCGATAGCGCCGCTAGACGCTATCGAGAGTACGACGATAACTGATGTACTCGGTTGGCTCGACTCGGGTGCCGATATCTGTCGAATTGAGAAACCCGATGTTCCACCGCAGCACCTGGTTTCCTACTTTGCTGTCATCGATGGTGACTACATTTTGTTAGTCGATCACATCAATGCGGAGTTGTGGTTATCAACAGGTGGCCACGTTGAACCAGGCGAGCACCCCAGGGCCACGGCCCTGCGAGAGGCAAAAGAAGAATTGTCTATTGACGGCGAGTTTCTCCACAGCGGTCCTGTGTTCCTGACGACTTCGAAAACCGTTGGAAAAACCGCTGGGCATACAGATGTATCGCTTTGGTACACATTGCGAGGCAATCATCATGACGACATCGTGTATGACCAGTCTGAGTTTCAGGCCGTAAGCTGGTTTCATCGACAAGAGGTGCCACTTCATCGCTGCGATTTCCACTTGGAACGATTTTAAAAAAAACTGTACGGCGAGTAACCGCTTGCTACTCGACAACGTCATTGGTTGCCCCCACACTCAGTCAACTGACTAGTGCCACCTAATTCGCAAAGGCGCCATTCCAATGAGCATGTTCGAATTTGTAACCGTCATGATCTCCATGATCCTGGCTCTGTGTCTGGGCCACTTGATGAGAGGTGCATCATCTCTGGCCAAGGCGGACCGGGAAGTTATTCACCACCTGCCGCTTGTGCTTTGGTCTATTGTTGTTCTGCTGTCGGTTATTAACCATTGGTGGACGTTGTGGGATTTGCGTGATGTAGATTGGAGTTATGGGTCATTCATCTACATGCTCATAGCGCCTGTACTGGTCACATTTGCGACGGGCCTCCTGCTACCGAGCCTATCGGGGTCGGGCCCGATCGACCTGCGCGCACATTACTCCAGAATCCGCCGAATGTTCTCCTTTGCATTGGCCAGCTACGCAACCGTCATGTGGTTTGATGGCCCCCTGTTCGCAGGGCAAGCGATATTCGGAACCGTTGGCGCGCTGCATATCCCTATCATTGCGGCAGATTGCGTACCTGCCATAACTGACAATGATCGCGCCAATACTCTCGCCGCAGGTCTCGTTATTGCCATTCTTCTAACCGTGATGTTTGTACGATACGCAACTATGTAGAGTTTCACAGGAGCTCAGTGCCGATGACTATTTCCCGTTCTTTTCTTGCTGCGCTCGCCTCCGCTTTACTTTTTTTGGCTCCGACCATCGGTCTTGGTCAGGATGCAACCTCAGACGCGGCACTGGACCACGCAAAAGAGCTGTTGAGGTCCACACCGCTCATCGACGGACACAACGACTTACCCTGGCTCATTCGCGAGGAAACTGGCGGCGACGTTGCCGCGTTTCGGCTCGAGCGTCGCAATGAATTTGATACTGATATACCACGCCTCCGGGAAGGGCTGGTCGGTGCCCAGTTTTGGTCGGTCTGGATACCTGGCAGTGCGGCCCCTGAAGACAGTCGGCGTATGCAACTCGAGCAGATCGAAGTCGCACGACAGATCATTGAGCACCACCCCGACACATTCGAGCTTGCATCTACGGCCGATGACATCGAGAGAATTTACGCCGCAGGAAAAATAGCGTCGCTGCTTGGCATGGAAGGCGGCTATGCACTGAACAATTCGGTTGACGCACTGCACGACTTCTATGAGTTAGGTGTGCGCTATATGACCCTGACACACAACGTTACCCTCGATTGGGCGGACGCCGCGCTGGGCGAACAAAGCAACGGCGGCCTCACCGAACTCGGCCGCAACATGGTGCGCGAGATGAATCGCACCGGCATGCTCGTCGACATCGCACATACGTCACCCGACACAATGCACCAAACCCTTGATGTAACTCAGGCTCCGGTCATCTGGTCGCACGCCGCTGCCAGGGCGTTGGTTGATCACCCTCGCAATGTGCCCGACGACGTGTTGTCACGACTGCCGGAGAATGGCGGCGTAGTCATGGTTACTTTTATTCCTTCTTTTTTGTCGAAAGAAGTCTGGGAAATGGAAGAGGGTCTGTGGGCAACGGATGCGTCACTTGAGCTAGTTAGCGACTACAGAGATATCTGGCTGGCGCACGATGCCGAGGTCGGCGCGGTCCGCGCTACCATCGACGATGTGATCGAGCACATAGAACATATCCGTGACGTTGCCGGAATTGACCATGTAGGGATTGGCAGTGACTACTGGGGGATGGTCGATATGCCGATCGGGCTGGAAGATGTTTCTGGCTTCCCGCGCTTGTTCGCGGCACTGATTGAGCGAGGGTGGAGCGATGAAGACTTGCGCAAGCTAGCAGGAGAAAATTTACTGCGCGCGCTTCGCAGGGCTGAAGTTGTAGCGAACGAGTTGCAGGAGTAAGCCTATGTTTTTCGGCAGACACCTCGTCGGCATCGAACGTCTACGCTGGCTTATCGGTGAAACCTTGGTCGTACTCATTGGCGTCCTGGCAGCGCTGGCTATCGACCAAGCCTGGTCTGATCGGCTCGATAGACAGCTTGAAGTCGAGTATTTGAGGGGAATCCGTGACGCTGTCGTCGCCGACATCAACTACGCGCTTGATTATCGACAGCCAGGCCTGCAGCGAAAACTGGCCGCTATTGAAGCCGTCGCACCGGTGATTCGTGGTGATGCAGCACTTCCGGATGACATCGAGTCGTTTCTGACCAACATCGGCCTGGTAGCAATTGGCGGAGTTGCGCCTCGTGTCACTGTCAGTCAGGGCGCATTTGAAGAGCTGCTGTCAACTGGCAAGATTCGCCTGATAACAAACCCAAGTATTCGTAGCGCAATCATTCGGTACTACTTCGCGCAAAAAATGGAACACGAAAGGATATTTGCACGCCTAACCGGCTACCCGGAGTTTGTTCTGGGTATTCATCCGGCGGAACTCAGAGACGACCTGAACCTGGCCGCTATAGAGTCATTCAACATCGATCGTGCGATCGCCGCAATCCAGTCGGATCAGTTTGAAACCCTGTTTAACCGGGAACACAATCTTGCGCTGTTCATGAAATCGAGATACTCGGCATTGTTGAGCGGCGCCGAAGCTCTTGCGAAAGTGCTAGACGCACATATAGAAGAGCTGGATCGATAGAGGCTTCGACCTCAATCGCTGGCTTGAGAAAGATCTAGCGGCAGGCAGAGGGCAGGTGTTTGTCCTCAATAACACCCCCGCTTGCACAATCCCAAAGGATACTGCCGGGGTCGGTGGTGTCTGCAGTAAACGTGATCGTTTCGCCAGTTATTTTTGCATTGACGTCATTGCCAAATCGAACGGTTATCACGTTGTCGGCTACGGATATTGTGCTCACGTACTTGCCCTGAATATTGGCCGCGTCAGCGAGCCCTGCCTGAGAATTATTAGTCGGGAACGTACCGGTATCCTGGAAATACTCGGTCGCGGCGGCCTTTGCGCCAGAGGACAAGTTGAGGCCTTCAGCCACCTGGCCGCGGATCGTGTAATCCAGATACATCGGAACGGCTAAGGCTGCCAGGATACCGATTATCGCAACCACGATCATCAGCTCTATTAGCGTAAAACCCCGTTGAACGTTCTTCATGCCTCGTGCCCTCAAAATCGATGTAAACTAATTCGTTACGATATCGACATAATTTGGCAGAAGCATTCCGAATTTTCGTCAAACTGCGTCACGCTGATGACCTTTAACTGCTTCCGGAATTATGTAATATCGCGGCAACTTTATGAATAACGAAGAAAAACAAAAAAACTACGCTTTGGCCGACGAGCTGTACTCCGAACAGAATTTTGTCGCTGCTGCGGTCATCGGCGTGATTGCTGCAGTCATCGCCGCAGCTGCTTACGGCATCATTGCTACCAAGTGGAGTTTTTCACATGGTTTCGCGATGGCCTCCATTGGAATTGTCGTAGGCATATCAATGCAGTTCCTTGGGCGCGGTATTTCGGCAAAGTTTGCTGCCCTGGCGGCGGTTTACACGATCGCTGCTTGTCTGCTCGGCAACATTTTCACAGTCGCGCTAAGGCCGGGTTTTATTGCGGCGGGCTCTCTATTGGATGCACTGCAAGGAATTTCCATATTGGAGGTTCTTAAACAATCAACTTTCGACATACACCTTGGCGATCTCATCTACTTCTTTATTGCTATCGTAGCTGCCGTGTTTCTGGTCAAGAGACCCCTGTCTCGAGCAGAGAGACTGGCGATTGGAATGTCTAACTTGAGAGATTAGTACGTGCCCATATGAAACTAAGACTTGCCCAACCAGACGATCTACCGGTCCTGCTCGAGTTCGAACAAGGCGTAATAAGAGAAGAGCGCCCTTTCTGTGACTCCATCAAACCATCGGGTGTTACTTACTATGACCTGCCCGACCTGATGACTAATTCGAACGCCAGTTTGCAGGTAGTAGAACACGATGGTCGAATTGTGGGCTGCGGATACGTCAAACTGCGTCCGTCCATATCGGCTTATGTGCATGAACAAAATGCATACTTGGGATTTATGTACGTAGAGCCGGAATTTCGCAGACAGGGAATTAACAGGCTGATCCTTGACTCACTGATCAGCTGGAGCAAAGAAAGAGATATCCATGATATTTATCTGGATGTCTACGCAGAAAACAAAGCGGCGCTGGGGGCCTATGAAAAAGCGGGTTTCGTATCAGAAATGATCGAGATGAAACTCAGCTAGAAGGTGTGTCCAACTCCGATTGACCCTTACGCAGTACGAGCAAGCCAGCGACAACAATAAGGAAAACACCAATCGTCGTTGTAATAGTTGGGCTTATTGAGAAAAACAGGTAGTCCCAGACCGCAACGAACACCAGGTAGCTGTAGTCGAACGCCGCTACAGTCGATGGACGACCCAATTGATAGGCGCCGGCCAGCGCCATTCCGACGAGAACGGCAAGCACGCTTAGGCCTGCAACCAGCAGCCACTCAGGCGTGCCTATCGACGACCAGGCACCGAGTACAAATGGTGCACTGGCAGCCTGCTCGCCGGTTGGTGGCCAAAGCAAAAGCCCAGTACTCAAGAGGGCACCGGCGATGAAGAACCCCATCTGCAGCGACAACGCCAATGCTGTCGCAGAGATCGACTGGCACTTAGCTCTGGTTACAACATTTGCAAGAGCGTATAGGAATCCACCCAGGACCGGCAGCAAGACCCAATAGCTAAACGCGTCGGTACCTGGCTGCAGAATTATCAAGACACCTGCAAAACCGATGGCGATAGCACACCAGACCCGTTTTCCGACCGGCTCATTGATGGCCAGTGCCGACATGATAGTTACGAAGATCGGCGCTGTGTACATGCCGGCCGCCACAACCGAAAGACTCAGGACCGGCAAAGCCGCATACATGCTGATCAACATCGTTACGATGAGTACAGATCGAATAATCGACCATTTTTGAAAAGCGCCAGATAAAAGGTCGCTTTGTCGCCCGCTGGCAAACGCGATGACAAACACCAGCGGCAAAGCGAAGAGTCCGCGCAGCGTAAAAATCTGCCACATCGACATCGTCGTGCTGTATTGCTTAAAGACCATGTCCTGCACAGACATCATGAAGACGGCCACGACAATGAGTGTCACGGCCAGGACGGTATTGTCGGGGCGATGTTGAGCCGTCGCTACCACTGTCATCCTCCAGGGAAACGAAGCCGGGAGCTTCGCCTGAATGATAGACTAGGACCGACTTATCAGAAACTCATTTCGTACCGGGAGAATTCTGCAGTATGGACGTAACAGGGCATTGTTATTGCGGGCACATTCAGTACACCGCGACTATCGACGAGAGTCTCGTTGCCATCTGCCACTGCACCAGTTGCCAGCGAAATTCGGGCACAGCGTTTGGCGTAGTCGTCAACATTGTCGACGACAGCTTTATACTACTCAGCGGCAAACTCAAAAGTTATGAAAGCGTTGCCGACAGCGGCACATTGCGTTCACGTACCTTTTGTGGCGAGTGTGGTACCCGCATCTACGCCAAGTCCGTTAGCGGCGGCTCGCCATTTGTCGGTTTGCGCGTTGGCACTTGCGATCAGCGCGATCGACTCGTACCGAATATCCAGATGTGGTGTCGCTCCGCACAGCCGTGGGCGCTGTTCGACGATATCCGTCAGCTCGAAAAACAGGATATCGGTTAGAGCAGGTTAGCGCCGTCAAAAATTCGGGGCTCGATCGTACTGGTATCAAGCCCATCAAGGCATGCCAGGTTCACAACGACGTTTTGCTCGCCCTTGCGGACCAGCCGCGTAAATACGTGTACGCCGCAGTGATTACAGAAAAAATGATCCGAGAAACTGCGTTCGCCGTAACGGGTCAGGCTGTCCTCCCCTTTGAGTAGAGAAAAATCATCGGCTGGCACGCGCTGCAGTAATGCGCCACGTCGAACGCAGAACGAACAGTTGCAATGAACCGGGTCGGACAGGTCAGTTTCGACCTCGAACTGCACCTTCTTACAATGGCATGCCCCGTCGTATTTTTTCATTCGTCCTGAGTTTTTCCTAGACTCCGAGATAGCTTGCGATTCCCTTCGCCGCCTCGCGGCCTTCGAAAACAGCCGTGACCACGAGATCCGAGCCACGCACCATATCGCCGCCAGCGAAAACCTTCGGGTTCGTTGTTTGATGTGGATGCGGGCCATGCGACGCCACACGCACTTTGCCGCTGGGTAAGATCTCAATAGAGTTGCTTGCCAGCCAGTCTGGCGGGCTCGGTCGAAAACCGAAAGCAACGATTACCGCATCCGCAGGCAGAACTGTTTCTGTGCCCGCAACCGGTTCAGGACGGCGGCGACCATCAGTACCCGCGCTACCGAGCTGCGTCTCGATAACCTTCACGCCAGTCACGCCGTTATCATCCCCTACGATTTCCAGCGGCTGGCGATTGAACAGGAATTCAATACCTTCTTCCTTGCTGTTCTGTACCTCGCGACGCGAACCTGGCATGTTTTCTTCGTCGCGGCGGTAGGCGCAGGTAACGCTCTCCGCGCCCTGCCGCATCGCGGTACGGACGCAGTCCATACCCGTGTCGCCTCCGCCCAGTACTACCACGTTCTTGCCCTCGAGATTCACCCAGGGGAGCGGCGCATCCTCGTTGCGCAGCACCTTGTACACGTTCGAGACAAGATACGGCAACGCCTCGTGTACACCCGGCAGGTCTTCACCCGGAAACTCGCCACGTACGTAGGTGTAGGTGCCCATGCCCAGGAAGACAGCATCGAATTCAGCTTCGAGTTCTTCGAAGGGCTTGTCCTCACCTATCTTCGTATTCAGAACAAACTGGACACCCATGCCCTCCAGAATCTCGCGACGATGATCGACGATTTCTTTTTCGAGCTTGAATGGTGGAATACCATAAGTGAGAAGACCACCGATCTCGGGATAGCTGTCGAACACGACGCTGCGAATGCCAGACCGTGCAAGCACGTCAGCTGCCGCAAGTCCCGCCGGACCCGCGCCAACAATACCGACTCGCTTGCCGGTGTCGACAACATCCGACATGTCTGGCCGCCAACCCTGCTTGACCGCCTCGTCGGTTATGTACTTTTCGATGTTGCCAATCGACACAGCACCGAGTTCGCCATTCAGCGTGCAAGCACCTTCACAAAGGCGATCCTGCGGACAGATGCGTCCACAAATCTCAGGTAAAGAATTCGTTTGATGTGACAGCTCGGCTGCTTCGAACAATTTGCCGGCTTCGATCAATTTCAGCCAGTTCGGAATGTAGTTGTGCACCGGGCACTGCCACTCGCAGTAAGGATTGCCACAATCCAGGCAGCGCCCTGCCTGCGCCGCTGCATTTGCGCCGTCGTAATGGCCGTAGATCTCGCCGAAATGCTCTACACGTTCTTCTGGCGTTTGTTTATCCGGGTCCTTGCGCGGAACCTCGAGAAATTGCAGTGGATGCTTGGCCATTGCTTACGCTGCCCGCCGTAACGACTCGATTAACGAGTTCAGTTCAGCCGCCTTCGGTTTAACGACCCAGAATTTGGGCAGGAACGTTCTGTAATCCTCCAGGATCATCTCGCCCCACTCACTGCCGGTCTCGGCGACATACTTCATCAACAAGGCGCGCAGGTGATGCAGGTGTGCCTCCATGCTCTCTGGCGTGATGCGATGAATGTCGATCAATTCGTGGTTGTAGCAGTCGACGAAGTCGCGATCGATATCAAGAACGTAAGCAAACCCGCCGGTCATGCCGGCGCCAAAATTGACACCGGTGCGGCCCAGGACAACGACCACACCGTCTGTCATATATTCGCAGCAATGATCGCCAGCGCCTTCGATAACAGCCGTCGCCCCCGAGTTACGAACGGCAAACCGTTCTCCGGCTGTGCCAGCAGCAAACAAAGTGCCACCGGTCGCACCATAAAGACAGGTATTGCCGATGATTGCAGTATCGCGAACCGTGTAGCTAACGCCGTCGGGAGGACGAATGACAATACGGCCGCCGGCCATGCCTTTGCCGACATAGTCATTTGCGTCACCGATCAATGTCAGGTTCAGCCCGGCAACATTCCAGACGCCGAAACTCTGCCCCGCAGTCCCCCGCAGCGAGATGTCCAGCGGTGCATCGGCCATGCCAAAATTGCCATGCTGCCGCGCGATCTCACCTGCAATCTTGCCGCCAATTGAACGATTGAAGTTGCGTACCTCAAAACCAAACTTGCCGCCCGATTTTTTCTCAATAGCTGGCAATACCGTCTGCAGCATCTCTTCGGCCAACTCCCCTTTGTCGTACGGCACGTTGCTCGGCTCGGTACAAAACTGTGCGGCGTCGTCCGCCAGCCCCTCGCTCGATACTATCGGTGACAGGTCGAGTCTTGACTGCCGCGACGTTACGCCCGACTGTAATTCGAGCAAATCAACGCGACCGATCAACTCATCAAGCTTGCGTACACCGAGCTCCGCCATGAGTTGTCGTGTTTCCTCTGCAACAAAGCGGAAAAAGTTAATCACCATTTCCGGTAGGCCGACGAAGTACTCGCTGCGCAGAACACTGTTCTGTGTAGCAACGCCGGTCGCACAGTTATTGAGATGACAAATACGCAGGTACTTGCAGCCCAGCGCAACCATAGGCGCTGTGCCGAAACCAAAACTCTCTGCGCCAAGCATCGCCGCCTTTAGCACATCAACGCCGGTCTTTAGGCCACCGTCTGTCTGCAGCTTCACCTTGTGGCGCATGTCGTTACCGCGCAGCACCTGGTGCGTCTCCGACAAACCCAGCTCCCATGGACTACCCGCGTACTTCACGGAGCTCAACGGACTTGCGCCAGTGCCACCGTCGTAGCCGGAGATCGTAATGAGGTCCGCATACGCCTTTACAACGCCGGCGGCGATCGTTCCAACCCCGGGTTCTGCCACAAGTTTCACCGAAACGAGTGCGCTCGGGTTCACCTGCTTGAGGTCGAAAATCAATTGCGCGAGATCTTCGATCGAATAAATATCATGATGTGGTGGCGGCGAGATAAGTCCAACACCCGGTTTCGCGTAGCGCAGCTTCGCGATCATCTCGTTGACCTTGTGTCCCGGCAGCTGGCCGCCCTCACCGGGCTTCGCGCCCTGCGCTATCTTGATCTGGATGACCTCTGCATTGACGAGGTACTCAGCGGTCACACCAAATCGGCCGGACGCAACCTGTTTAATCTTCGACATGCGCTCCGTGCCATAGCGCGCCGGGTCCTCACCGCCTTCGCCGGAATTGGAACGGCCGCCAATACGGTTCATCGCGATCGCCAATGCCTCGTGCGCTTCCGGCGACAGCGCGCCCAGCGACATACCGGCGCTGTCAAAGCGCAACATGATGTCTTCGACCGGCTCCACTTCATCCAGTGGTACTGCCGGGCCAATGGGTCGCATATCCATAAGGTCGCGCAGGGTCGCAATCGGACGGTCATTCACCAGCGTCGCATACTCCTGGTACTTACCGTAATCGCCCTCGCGCACGGCTGCTTGCAGTGTCGTTACGACGTCCGGGTTGTAACAGTGATACTCACCACCGTGCACATACTTGAGCAGACCGCCCTGCTCAACCAGCTGGCGTGGCTCCCAGGCCGCGCTGGCCAGTTGTTTCTGATCATCAAGCAGGTCATCGAAACTGGTGCCTTGAATACGCGATGTCGTGCCACGGAAACAGCGGTCAACGACCTCTTGTTGCATCCCTACGATCTCGAAGAGCTGCGCGCCGCGATAACTTGAAATCGACGAGATACCCATCTTCGACATCACTTTGAACAACCCCTTGCGAATACCGCGACGATAACTGCGTCCGAGCTGTTGCTGCTTATCAATGTTGCCGCGCGTCGCGATGTCGTGCAGTGACTGGTAGACGAGGTAGGGATAGACAGCCGTCGCACCATAGCCAATCAGGCAAGCGAAGTGATGCGAGTCTCTTGCTACGCCGGTCTCGACAATAATGTTGGCGTCACATCGAAGACCGTGTTTTACAAGGTGATGATGCACGGCACCGGTCGCCAGTAATGCGTGTACCGGCAGCTTGCCTTTCTCAAGGTAACGGTCACTGAGCATCAGGATGAGAGTTCCTGCCCGCACCAACGCTTCCGCCTCTGTGCATATCTGGTCAAGCGCTTCAGTCAGTGACAAAGACTCATCGACATTCAGGTCGACGAATGCCTGGCTGTCACCATACATGTCGTCGCTCAACAACTGTCGCAGTTTCTTCTGCGACAAGACGGGTGAATTCATGATGACCTGTTCGGCGTGTTCAGGTCCGATGTCGAACAGATTCGATTCACGTCCGATGTTGGTCTGCAGTGACATGACGATGCGTTCGCGCAGTGAGTCGATCGGTGGGTTGGTCACCTGCGCGAATTGTTGCCGGAAATAATCGAATGGCGAGCGGATCTTCTCTGACAGAACAGCCATGGGCGTGTCATCACCCATTGAACCCACTGCTTCCATCTCAGCCTGCGCCAACACGGCGACTATGTCCTGCAACTCCTCGCGCGACATGTTGAACATCTTTTGGTAGCTCGCGAGCGTTGGCGGATCCATTGGCTCGGCAGCCGTATGGGTATCGATCAGTTCTGAGTCGAGATAGCGAACACCTTGTTTTAGCCACTTCTTATACGGCGCGCGCGTCTTGAGAATGTCATGAATATCCTCGTTCTCTAGCAAGGTTCCGTTAACCAGGTCGACCGCAATCATCTCGCCTGGGCCGAGTCGTCCCTTGCTGACCACGTCTTTCTCATCGTAATTGTAGACACCAACTTCCGAGGCGATCGTAATATGGCGGTCCTTGGTAATTACGTAGCGGGCTGGACGCAGACCATTGCGATCAAGGCAACAGGCCGCGTAACGGCCGTCGGTCAATACTATTCCCGCCGGTCCATCCCAGGGCTCGACCTGACAATCGAAAAATTCATAGAAAGCGCGTACATCCGGGTCGAAGTCATCAACAGCCTGCCAGGCGGGTGGCATCAGAATACGCATGCCTTGCAGTACATCCATGCCGCCGGCGCGCATAACTTCGAGCATATTGTCGAGGCTTGACGAGTCTGAACCCACAAGAGAGACAATCGGATCAAGATCGGAAATATCGTCGAGTTTGTCGGATATGAAATTTTTCGCGCGTGCCATCGCCCAATTTCGATTCCCGGCGATCGTATTAATCTCGCCGTTGTGTGCAAGAAAACGAAACGGTTGCGCCAGTCTCCACTGCGGCAAGGTATTGGTCGAAAAGCGCTGGTGAAAGACACAAACGGATGTTTCCAGCCGCGGATCGCGTAGATCCGGATAAAACTGGGGCAACGCGCTTGGCATGATCATGCCTTTATAGCTAATCGTCACACACGACAGGCTAGCGATATACGCATCGCCCTCTTCTAGATTTTTCTCCGCGCGACGGCGGGAAAGAAACAGGCGACGATTGAAACGCCCGCGCGCCATGCCGGACTTAGCATTGACGAATACCTGTTCGATTCGTGGCAGGGTCTTCAACGCCTCGTCACCACAGACGGAGGGGTCGGTCGGCACGACGCGCCAGCCCGCTACCTCGAGCCCTAACTCGACGATTGCTTTATTGATGACTTCGCGAGCACTTGCCGCACGCTGCTCGTCCTGATGCAGGAACACTGTGCCCGCCGCGAACTTATCGCCCAATTCAAAGCCGAGCTCTTCGCCAACGGCGCGCAGGAATGCGAAAGGAAACTTGATCAGAATTCCGCAGCCGTCGCCGGTCTTGCCATCAGCCGCAACGGCGCCACGATGCGTCAGGCGAGCGAGCGCAGAGATTGCCGTTTCGACAACCCAGTGACTCGGCAGATCGTCGAGATTCGCGATCAGTCCAAAACCGCAACTGTCGCGCTCAAACGCCGGGTCATAGAGACCCCGCTTGCCAAGACTATTTGCAATTCGCTCCGTCATAGACGCCCTAGGGAGTACGCGCCAAGCGCGCCCCTTCACCAAAATGGATCGGAAGCCGATTAGTATGCCACGCGCAATTACGAGGTGAAGTGTTAGGCGAAAATGAGCACTTTTGGGCCGAAAATAAGCTTAAATTGGCGATTTTTCAGGGAGTTTGCGCTGCTACAATTTTTGTTGCGCGCGTAACCAAGGCTCTTGCTCAGTGAACCTCGCCACCTACCTCGCCCCAACGACCGGAAATAAGCAGCCACTCGTCACCGTCCAAAACCAGTTCTAATTCGAAATTGTAGGCATCGGCGCTGAAGCCCAAAACACCGTCGTTGGTGCCTGCCATGCCGACAGTGAGATCGAGTTCGGCAGCCGTATCACCAAACACCCGAATCTCACTGATACTGGTCAGCAGCTCAATGCTGTTCTGCCGCATGAAATAGAGGCGAAACATATTCTCGATATCATCGCGCTCGTTACCCCGCGAATCGCTGTACGCCGGTGAAATCAGATCGACCAATCCATTTCGATCTTTCTCTTCTGCGAGACGTTGCCCTGCGTCGACCCACTCACGGATTGCTTCTTCGGGTGGCGACGGCGGATCGCCGCATGCCTGCAATCCCAGGCAAAGCAATATCGCCAACAGCTGTCTTGTTTTGACTTGAGTAGTTCTGATCATCATCTGCTACAGTTTACTGTGTATCCGTAGAAAAGAGCATCCCATGTCGGTCAAACTGCTTAGCGAAAGCACAGAAGCGACGATTACTGACGAAGACCAGATTCGCATCGACGCCATCATTACTTTCTGGTTTCGCGAGCAACGGCTGTCGGCACCACAAATCGATGAACGCATGGACGTCTGGTTTGGCGAGGATGACGGCTTCGATTTCGAGTGCAAAAGACGATTTGCCGATGACGTAACGGCTGCCTCGGAGGGAAAACTCGACCACTGGGTGGACGAGCCGCACGGTCGACTCGCCTTGATTTTGCTAATCGACCAGTTTCGCCGCAACATTTACCGCAATACGGCCGACGCTTTTTCCATGGACAAGGCCGCGCTGAAACTGTGTGTAGAAGGTGCCATGGCGAAAGCCGATCAGGGCCTGACACCAATTCAACGGGTGTTCTTCTACATGCCGTTGCAACATGCAGAATCGCGCAAGGTGCAGGCAAAATCCGTTGAGCTTTTCTCCAAATTAGCGGCTGCGGTTTCGCCAACCTTTCGCGAAACGTTTGAAACGATCACCCAGTTCGCGGAATTGCACCGCGATATCATTGAGCAGTTCGGACGATTCCCGCATCGCAATCAATTGTTGAATCGCGAAAACACGCCGGAAGAAAACGAATACCTGTCGGGCGAGACGCCGGATTTCGGACAGAGTGGCGACTAAGTCGTAGCGAGCTCCGCTTTCGACAAGCGGATGAAACGCCAGGTCAGTAGCACTGCGGCCACCCACAACCCTACGATGAACGCACCCCAGGTATATACGGGTGGTGCTTTGTAAGTTACGGCGGCCATATAGGCCAGTGGGAAAGCGAGAACCCAGTAGGCGAAGACGTTGATCACCATCGGAAAACGCGTGTCCTTGTAGCCACGAAGCGCACCCGCAGCACCGATCTGTACACCGTCACCAATCTGGAAGATTGCCGCAGCCAGCAACAGGCTGACCGCAATACTCGTTACTGCCGGATCATTGGTATAGATCAATACTACCGTGTCGCGGAACATCAACATGAATGCCGCGGAACAGGTCATGAACAGCGCACAGGTAATCAAGCCAATCGCACCGCTAAATCTTGCGGCTGACGGATTGCCCGCACCAAGCGCGTGTCCAACACGAATTGTGATTGCTGCGCTAAGCGCCAGCGGAATCATAAACGTCGTCATAGCAAAGTTAATAGCTACCTGGTGGGCTGCCGCTATTGCCGCACCGCGGGTACCCATCAACACAGACACCGCATTAAACAGACCAGCCTCCGCCGTGATAGTCACAGCAATTGGCACTCCCAGCACCAGGATCTCTTTGACTGATTCAGGTCGAAACTTGCCGACGCGCGCGAAAATTTTCAATGGCGCATATTTTTTTGCCCGATACATATATATACCGAGACCGATCATGATTGACCACATCGTGATGGCGCTGGCGATACCACAGCCGACCGCACCCAGCGCCGGAGCACCCAGGTTGCCGAACATCAACACCCAGTTGAGGAAGACGTTTATGAACAGCGACGCTACAGAGGCGTACATGATGGGCTTGGTTTCGCCGATACCCTCAGTGGTAAATCGCAGCGCAAGGAAAACAAATATGCCGGGAGCACCCCAGACAATTGCGAGAACGTAGCTTTCGGTCATACCGCGAAACCCGGGGTCGATGCCGATCGCATCAAGCGCGTCCCCGACCAACAGGTGAAACGCGATGATAATGATGGCCGCGATGATTAGGCCGAAGTAGATGCCCTGCCTCGTGTAACGACCAATTAGCTCTGAATTTCCGGCGCCAAAGTGACGGGCCGCAATCGGAGATATCGCCATCAGGATGCCGAGACAGATCGTAAAGCCGAAGAACCAGATACTGCCACCGATCGCCACAGCTGCCAGAGTCTCGGCACCGATTCGGCCTGCCATTACGGCATCCGCAAAGTGAATACCAGCGATCGCCAGATTGTTCACAATCAAGGGGCCCGCAAGCGTCAACAACGCTCGAAACTCCTGCCGCCAATTTCCGCTCCTGAACATCTGCGCAAGATACCGCATAAATAGGCAACTCGTCTTCAAGTTAATCGCTCTTATGGTGTAAAGTTGCTGCGCACCCCGGATCATTGGATGTACGGAGAAAAGCATGCTGCATGACGGTAAATCCAGGCGAGTCGCTGTTGTTGGCGGATCACGAATTCCATTTTGTCGCGCACACTCTATTTATCGTGACTGTTCCAACCAGGACATGATGGCGGCGGCGCTGGATGGCCTCGTAAACAAGTACGATCTCAAGGGCCAGACACTTGGGGACGTGGCGCTCGGGGCGGTGATCAAACATTCGCGCGACTGGAATCTCGCGCGCGAATCTGTGCTCGACTCGGGCCTGTCGCAGAAGACCCCGGGAATGGACCTGCAGCGTGCCTGCGGAACCAGTCTGGAAGCCTGCGCGATTATCGCGAACAAGATAGCGCTTGGACAGATCGACTCGGGAATCGCCGGCGGCGTTGACTCAATCAGCGATGCTCCTGTCGTGTATCCGGACGGTTACCGTCGCATTCTGCTGGACGTATTTCGTGCGCGTTCTCTTCCTGCACGGCTCATGCCGTGGTTTCGCCTACGGCCAAAGCACTTCAAGCCAGAGCTCCCCGGCGTCACCGAACCACGTACTGGACTGTCAATGGGTGAAAGCACCGAACTCATTGCACGCGAATGGGAAATTCAAAGAGACCATCAGGATCAGCTGGCATTGGCCAGTCATGTAAAAGCGGCTAACGCTTATGACGCCGGCTGGTACGACGACCTTGTCATTCCATTCATGGATTGCGAAGAAGACAATAATATTCGTCGTGATTCGACGTTCGAGAAGCTAACAGCGTTACGGCCTGCTTTCTCGAAAGAAAGCGACGCGACCCTGACCGCTGGCAACAGTACGCCACTAACCGATGGCGCTGCTGCGGTACTTCTCGCTGATCCCGACTGGGCCGAGCTTAAGAATGTACCGGTTTCCGCCTACCTGACCTTCATCAAGGTTGGCGCGATTAACTTTGTCAGTGAAGAAGGTCTGCTGATGGCACCAGCCTACGCCGTATCGGAAATGCTCAAAGATGCAAACCTCCGTTTGCAGGACTTTGACTTCTACGAAATTCACGAGGCTTTCGCAGCGCAAACCGTCGCTACGTTAAAAGCCTGGCAGTCTGAGAAATTCTGTCGCGAGAAACTGGGCCGCAATGAACCGCTTGGGCCGATCGACCTGACCAAACTGAACGTTAAGGGTGGCAGCCTGGCTATTGGCCATCCGTTCGCCGCAACCGGCGCGCGCATTGTAGGCAACATGGCGAAACTGTTAAGCGAGAATGGTTCGGGACGTGGCTTGATATCGGTATGCACGGCAGGCGGCATGGGTGTCACCGCTATCATGGAAGCTGCCTGACTACATTGAGCTAAGGCGTTTCTTCCGGATCAATCGCCTTTTTTCTGCGAAGTTTTTCCAACGCCTCATCGATTCTCGATTTGGCTTGCGACGTCACGCCACCACGCTTGTATTCGTCGACAACAAAACTCTCAACACGCGAAAC
>JBPCXZ010000081.1:0-10280 GCA_051008055.1 Woeseiaceae bacterium | reverse complement strand
ACCATCATCATCGGCGCACCACAACAGGCTGCCAGGCATTCTTCCTCACGTTTCAGGTAGATCCGCCCATCCTTGGTGCTCTCGCCCAACTTGATATCCAGCTTCTTCTCAACATGGTCGACGATGTCATCGGCGCCGCGCAGCATGCAGGAAATGTTGGTGCAAATCGCGACGTTGTGCCGACCGACGGGCTGCGTCTGGAACATCGAGTAAAAAGTAGCGACCTCGTACACCTGAATCGTTGGCAGGTCCAGGTAGCTCGCGACGGCATTCATCAATTCGGCAGTCAGATAGCCATCGTTCTCGTGCTGCACGACGTGCAATGCGCCGATAACGGCCGAACGTTGCCTGTCTTCCGGAAAGCGTGCTTTCCACTGGTCGATCTCGGCCAGCGCATGTGTGGACAGCAGCTCAGATTCGCTCATCGATCTACCTCACCGAATACGATGTCCTGCGTGCCGATCACGGCTACCACATCAGCCAGCATGTGACCCTCAACCATTTCTGACATGGCGGACAAATGCGCAAAACCGGGCGCACGAATTTTCACGCGGTACGGCTTGTTGGCACCGTCGGAAACCAGGTACACACCGAACTCACCTTTCGGATGCTCTACCGCTGCATAGGCCTCGCCTTCCGGCACGCAATAGCCTTCTGTGAATAGCTTAAAGTGGTGAATCAACGACTCCATGTCGTCCTTCATTTCCACCCGACTTGGCGCACTGACTTTACGGTCATCCAGCATTACCGGACCCGGGTTGTCACGCAGCCAGGCAATGCACTGTTGAATAATTCGGTTGGACTGACGCATTTCTTCGACGCGGACCAGGTAACGGTCGTAACAATCGCCATTGGTGCCGACCGGAATGTCGAAATCCATTTGGTCATAGACTTCATAGGGCTGTTTCTTGCGCAGATCCCATTCGACTCCGGAACCGCGCAGCATGGGTCCTGAGAACCCAAGCTGCATGGCTCGCTCTGGCGAAACGACAGCGATGTTCACCGTTCGTTGCTTCCAGATTCGATTATCGGTCAGCAGGGTCTCGTACTCGTCAACGCAACCCGGAAATTTTTTCGTAAAATCTTCGATGAAGTCGAGCAAGGAGCCGTCACGTATCGAGTTCAATCGATCAACGTCTTTCTTGCTGCGGAACTTGCTCTCCTGGTACCTCGGCATGGAGTCCGGCAAATCACGATAAACACCGCCGGGACGGTAATACGTGGCATGCATTCGCGTTCCGGACACCGCCTCGTAACAGTCCATCAGATCTTCGCGCTCGCGGAAGCAATACAGGAACATTGTCATTGCCCCGATATCCAGACCGTGTGCGCCCAACCACATCAAGTGATTCAGGATTCGCGTAATCTCGTCGAACATCACGCGGATATACTGCGCTCGAATCGGCGCTTGTATGCCCAGTAATTTTTCAATCGCAAGCACGTAACCGTGCTCGTTACTCATCATCGACACATAGTCGAGCCGATCCATATAACCGATGCTCTGATTGAACGGTTTGCTCTCAGCCAGCTTTTCCGTGCCACGATGCAGTAACCCAACATGCGGGTCAGCCTTTTGGATAGTTTCACCGTCCATTTCCAGGACCAGGCGCAATACACCATGGGCCGCCGGATGCTGCGGACCGAAGTTCATTGTGTAGCTATGGATCTCACTCATCGCCGGTGCTCCGTAACTGCTCGTCGTAACGGTTGTCATCACGAATGACGCGCGGCACCAGAGTGCGCTCTTCTATAGTCACGGGCTGATAAGCAACTCGTCCCTTGTCTTCGTCGTAACTGACCTCTACCGCACCCATGAGCGGGAAGTCCTTGCGGAACGGATGACCGATGAACCCATAGTCCGTCAAAATACGCCGCAGGTCCGGATGACCCTCGAACAGAATGCCGTACATATCGAAGACTTCGCGTTCAAACCAGTTCGCCGAATTCCAGATATCAACGACAGAACGAACAACAGGAGGGTTAGCTTTGCCCGTATAGACGCGCAGCCGCAATCGAGTGTTATGACGCAGCGAGAGTAGATGATAAACAACCGCGAATCGCTGCGGATCAAATTCATCCGCTTCGTCGAGCAGAACCGCAGTTCGTTGCACGCCGCGGCTAAAACCTGATTCGGTGGCACTGGCCGTGGTCCATTCACTGTCGCCGTATTGCAGATAATCAACTCCGCAAACGTCAACAAGCATCTCAAAACCGAACTCTGATTCGTTACGCAGTGCCATAGCAACCGCGGCCAGATCATTCTTATCGACTTCGATAGTCAATTCACGGCAGGTCGAGGCAACTCTCGTTACCTGGTCGCCGAATCGCTCATCTATCCGAGCGGCTAATGTTTCGTGCCGGTCTGTCATTTCTTCTTCTTATCGGGCAATAGTGCTGGTACGTCGAATCTTGTTCTGTAATTGAATCAGGCCGTAGATCAACGCCTCGGCAGTTGGCGGACAACCGGGCACATATACATCAACCGGAACAATTCGGTCGCAGCCACGCACAACGGCATAGGAATAGTGGTAGTAGCCGCCGCCATTGGCACAGGACCCCATGGATACAACCCAGCGGGGTTCTGGCATCTGGTCGTAAACTTTGCGCAGCGCCGGCGCCATCTTGTTGGTCAAAGTACCGGCAACGATCATGCAATCTGATTGTCTCGGGCTCGGTCGAAAAATGATGCCGAATCGATCCAGGTCGTAACGCGACGCGCCCGCCTGCATCATCTCAACGGCACAGCAAGCTAGCCCAAACGTCATCGGCCAGAGCGAACCGGTTCTTGCCCAGTTCATCACGGCGTCAACACTGGTGACCACGAATCCTTTCTTTTGCAGACTTTGGCCCGCGTCTTCCGCGTCCGTCGTCGGCACCTCAGCCTCCGCGCTACCGCTCAATCCCACTCCAGCGCTCCTTTCTTCCATTCGTAGATGAACCCGACAACCAATATGGCAAGGAATATACCCATCGCAATGATCCCGAACCGCCCTACCGTGTCGAGCGAAACCGCCCACGGAAACAGAAACGCGATTTCCAGATCAAAAATAATGAACAGGATTGCGACCAGGTAGTAACGAACGTCAAACTTGGTTCGCGAGTCGTCAAATGGCTCGAAGCCACACTCATACGGCGACAGCTTTTCGTCGTCCTTGCTACCTCGGCCAATAAGAAACCCGAGGCTGAGGAGCAATATGCCTATGCCGGACGCGACGCCGAGAAATACGAGGATGGGGAAATATTCTTGTAGCATTATTACCTGTCCTGACCAGCGCGGTATTGTATCAGTGTGACGCGTTTTGGAAACACTTATTAGCTAGCCGATTGATAGCTATTTACACCTACAAGATTGGTGCTCTGGGCGAGACTCGAACTCGCACGGCTCGCGCCACTGCCCCCTCAAGACAGCGTGTCTACCAATTCCACCACCAGAGCTATTAATCCAGTCAGGACCCGCTGCTACTCGTTGCCAGCAGCGCCTTCTTCAACCGACTCTTCTTCCAGTGTCGGGACGTCTGCGCCGTCCTCGGCACTATCTTCCAACGCCGGTATATTGTCATCAATTGCCGGTTCCGCGTCTTCCGCGGGCAATTCAACCGCCTCTTCTATTACTGCCGTCGGATCGATCAGGCTCTCATCCGTCGAAATTCGCTGGCTGCTCAAATAAGCCAGCGTGAGGCTGCTAGCAAAAAAAGCTGTTGCCAGAATGGCTGTCGCTCGCGAAAAGAAGCTACCGGAGCCACGCGACCCAAAGACCGTTCCGGACGCACCAGCGCCGAAGGCAGCCCCCGCATCCGCGCCCTTGCCGCGTTGCAACAAAACAAGCGCAATAATGCCGATTGCAATAAGAGTGTGTGCTATCAGCACCGCTTTTTGAATAGTTTCCATCTGTTCCTCATATACTGGCTGCCGCATTGGCAATTGCCAGAAAATCGTCTGCCTTCAAAGAGGCGCCGCCTATCAGGCCGCCGTCAATATCAGACATCGAAAACAAACCTGCCGCATTGTCGCCTTTCACGCTGCCGCCGTACAGGATTAGTAGCTCTTCGGCGATGCCTGCATCGTTATCCGCAATCATCCGCCGTATAAAATTGTGCACATCCTGGGCCTGCTCCGGCGATGCTGTCATGCCGGTTCCAATGGCCCAGACCGGCTCATAAGCCACAACCGCGTTTGCCAGGCCGGCAACACCGACCACATCCAGAACCGCTTGTAGCTGTTCGCCAATTACTTTTTCAGTTGCGTTGGCCTCTCGTTCCTGCAGAGTTTCGCCAACACATAATACGGGTTTCAGCCCGCCGTCCAGCGCGGCCTTGAACCTGGCCGCAACATCCACACTCGACTCACCGTACAAACTACGCCTTTCCGAGTGGCCGACCAGGACATACTCACAATCCAGGTCACTTAGCATCGAAACCGACACTTCACCGGTAAACGCGCCGACGGCATGCTCCGAAGTCGTCTGCGCGCCGAGAGCCACCTTGCTACCCGTCAACGCCTGCGCCGAAGCTGCCAGGTACGGAAACGGCGGGCAAACCAACAACTTGACTCGATCACTGTCCGGTACGCCGGCCAAAATTCCCGCCAGCAGTTCGGCGTTAGCCGCCAAATCACCGTTCATTTTCCAGTTTCCGGCTACGAGAATGTCTCGCATCGATCTGAGCCTCGAGCCCCAAAAAGGCGCGCAGGATACCGAGGCTATCCCTCTAAATCAATGGATTTGAAGGCCTTTCAGGTCGTTGCGTCTTCAACCACCGCGGCAAGGCGTTCTGCGAGCGCGATAACCTGCTCTCGATCCTCCCCCTCTACCATGACGCGAATCAGTGGTTCAGTGCCTGAAGCCCGCAAAACGACCCTGCCAGCATCGGCCAATTCGGTCTCCGCAGCTACCACCGCATCCTGAATAACAGCCGATTCGGTTGGGTCAAAACGCTCCTGAGTCCGCACATTGACCATGGTTTGCGGGTACTTGGCCATGCCGCCCGCCAGTTCAGACAATTTCTTGCCAGATTGCCGCATGATGGCGAGCATCTGTAAGGCGCAGACCAGGCCGTCGCCGGTCGTGGTCTGATCCAGCACCAACATGTGGCCGGACGTTTCGCCGCCGATATTACCGCCGGACTGACGCAGCTCTTCAAGCACATAGCGGTCACCCACTTTAGCTCGCCTGAACTCGATTCCTGCTTTGAGCAAGGCGTGCTCCAGCCCGAGATTGCTCATCACCGTTCCGACCACCGGCCCCGTCAGGGTTCCCATCTCATGATGGGCTTTGGCCAGAATATAAAGCATCTGGTCGCCGTCAATTAATGCGCCATTTTCATCCGACATCACGACCCGGTCACCATCTCCGTCCAATGCGATGCCGACATCCGCCTTAACAGCGGGTACGGTGAGTTGCATGAGTTCCGTGTGCGTGGAGCCACAGCCATCATTGATATTGCGGCCGTTCGGCGAGCACCCAATCGGTATGACCTCCGCGCCAAGTTCAGTCAATGTCCTCGGCCCGGCCTTGTAGCCCGCGCCGTGCGCTCCATCGAATACGATTTTGAGGCCTTTGAGCGTCAAGTCTTGAGGAAACGTTGCCGCTGCGAATTGCTGATACTGGATGAGTGCATCGTCTATTCGTTTGGCACTCCCTAACTCGCCGGATTCACGAGTGATAGCAGGTTGCTCAAGATGGGCTTCTATCTCTAGCTCCACCTCATCACTGAGTTTCGACCCATTGCGGTCGAAAAATTTGATGCCATTGTCTGCATAAGTGTTGTGTGAAGCACTGATTACGACGCCGAGATCAGCATTCAGCTGCTGCGTTAGCCGGGCAATCCCCGGGGTTGGCAGCGGACCGAGCATCAATACATCCGCGCCCGCGGCAACGAAGCCTGCTTCAAGCGCCGACTCGAACATGTAGCCAGACAGGCGGGTATCCTTACCAATCACCACGCGACCGCCGTCGGCGACCAAAACCTGCGCAGCGGCACTGGCGAGTCGCATTGCGAAATCCGCGGTCATAGGGTCACCGCCAACCCGGCCGCGTACACCATCAGTACCAAAATATTTCCTGCTCATTACACCTCACCGCCGTTCAAAATACTGGTCGCCACCTTTACTGCGTCGACCGTTTCCGCGATATCATGCGCTCTGATAATCGACGCGCCCTGCATCACCGCAGCGACCGCCGCAGCGAGACTAGCGGCAAGCCTGTCATCGACATCTCGGCCTGTGATCGCACCCAGCGTCGACTTACGCGACACACCAATCAGCAAAGGACACCCAATACCCAGGAACTCGCCCAAACTCGCCAACAGTTCCATATTCTGCTGCGGTGTCTTACCAAAACCGAATCCGGGATCTATGATTAAAAGGTCCCGGCCCAAGCCCGCTTGTTCACATTGTGCCACGCGCTGCGCAAGAAACTGCGAGACCTCGTCCACAACATTTTCATATTCAGGATTCGCCTGCATGCTACGTGGGTCACCCTGCATGTGCATCAGACAGACCGGCAATTGCAGTTGCGCCGCCGCTACAAGCGCTCCCTCGCCTTGCAGCGCACAGACATCGTTGATCAATGCTGCACCTGCCGCAGCCGCGGCACGCATGACGGCGGGTTTGCTAGTGTCGATAGACACCTGAATCGGCACTTCACGACGAATCGATTCAATGACAGGAATCACGCGGTCGAGCTCCTCCTGCTCACTGACCGCAGCCGCTCCAGGCCGAGTCGATTCGCCACCAACATCAACGATCCCGGCGCCGTCGGCGTGCATGACACGCGCGCGCTCCAGAGCCAGGTCGGTCGAGGAGTATTGACCGCCATCGGAAAAGGAATCTGGCGTGACATTCAGCACGCCCATCACTATAGGGCTGGAAAGATCCAGCATACGCGGCGTCGCGCTAGTGCTCGCTGGCTGGCCCACCTATCGATCCAGTCGACTCATTTTTTGGAGCTTTTGGATCCACATCCGGAGCAGAGTCGCCAGAGTCGCCCCAGTCTTCAGGTGGACGCGGCTCCTTACCCTCCATGATGTCATCGATCTGGTCACTGTCGATGGTCTCGTATTTGACCAGTGCTTTGGCCATCGTGTGCAACTTATCAACGTTCTCCTCGAGAATTTGCTGCGCACGATCGTAATTTGCATCGATAATCTTGCGGACTTCCTCGTCGATGGCATGTGCGGTGTCATCAGACACCATTTTGTGCTGAGTCACGGAACGACCAAGGAATACTTCCCCGTCATCTTCGCTATATGTCAGCGGTCCAAGTCTCTCTGACAAGCCCCATTTGGTAACCATATTGCGGGCCAGCTCAGTAGCCCGCTCGATATCGTTCGATGCACCAGTGGTAACGCCGCCGGACCCCAGAATCATGTCCTCGGCGATGCGTCCGCCAAACAGGCTCGAAATCTGGCTCTCAAGTTTCTGTTTCGAAATGCTGTAACGATCTTCCTCGGGCAAATACATCGTGACGCCTAAAGCGCGGCCGCGCGGAATGATTGTTACTTTATAAACAGGGTCGTGCTCAGGAACGATGTAGCCGACGATAGCGTGCCCGGCTTCGTGATAAGCCGTGTTCAGTTTTTCCTGTTCATTCATCACCATGGAGCGCCTTTCTGCGCCCATCATGATCTTGTCCTTGGCCTTCTCGAAATGTTCCATGCTGACCACGCGCTTGTTCGCGCGCGCGGCAAACAGGGCTGCCTCATTGACCAGATTGGCGAGATCTGCGCCGGAAAAGCCTGGCGTTCCACGAGCGATCAACGCTGGTTTCACGTCTTCATCCAGCGGCACCTTGCGCATATGCACTTTCAGGATCAGCTCACGACCGCGGATATCGGGCAATGGCACAACAACCTGCCGGTCAAAACGACCCGGGCGCAGCAGGGCCGGATCCAAAACATCGGGACGGTTGGTCGCGGCAATGACGATTACGCCTTCCGTACCTTCGAAGCCATCCATCTCGACCAGCATTTGGTTTAGTGTCTGCTCGCGCTCATCGTGACCACCGCCAAGACCTGCGCCGCGATGCCGACCAACGGCATCCAGCTCGTCTATGAAGATGATACAAGGCGCCTGCTTCTTGGCCTGGTCGAACATGTCACGTACCCGGGACGCGCCGACGCCAACAAACATCTCAACAAAATCGGAGCCAGAGATAGTGAAAAACGGAACCTTGGCCTCGCCCGCTATTGCCCGCGCTAGCAGGGTCTTACCGGTACCAGGCGAGCCGACCATCAGGACGCCTTTAGGAATCTTACCGCCGAGGCGCTGGAACTTACTCGGGTCCTTCAGGAACTCAACGATTTCAGATACTTCTTCCTTGGCCTCGTCAATTCCGGCTACATCAGCAAACGTGACGCCGACCTGGTCTTCTCCAAGCAGTCGCGCCTTACTCTTGCCGAACGACATCGCCCCACGACCACCGCCACCGCCCTGCATCTGGCGCATGAAATATATCCACACACCAATCAGAAGCAATATCGGAAAAGAGCTGAACAACAACTGGCCGATAATATTTGGCGAGGTCTTCGGCGCAGAGCTGAAATTTACATTCTGCCTCTTCAAGTCACTGACCAATGGCGTTGTATCGGTCTCCGGGTTCTCGGTGTAGTAAGGGAAAGGCTCGCGATCACCAAAATAAATTCGCGATTTGTCTTCAGAAAACTGGACAACATTGACGCTGCCGGAATCAACGCGATTCAGAAAATCCGAATAATCGACGGGTTGTGGCTGCCCGGAATTTACGTTCGAGAGCCCCTGCACGACAGACAGCAGCACTACAATAATTACAATAAAAACCAGGACGTTTTTGGTTAAATCATTCACATTCGGAATCCATGGCGAAATCGCGCCAAATCAGAGGAAATAGATACGCCTAAGCGCTTTAGACACTACTACAAACGATAGTTTCTCGCTACCAAGTACACCTCACGACTGCCAGCCCTGGAAGCCTTGGGTTTCTTGACTTTCACGGTGCCAAAACTCTTTCTGACGTCATCCATAAATGGGTCAATACCGGCGCCCTGAAACAACTTGATCACGAAATCTCCTCGTTTGGCCAAAACTTCCCGGGCGAAATCCAGCGCCAGCTCCGCCAAATACATGGCTCGAGGCTGGTCTATCGCCCGGTTCCCGCTGATATTGGGGGCCAAATCGCTCATTACAAGGTTCACTTTCTGCTCACCAACCAACTCCCGCAGCTCCTCCAGAACCGCGTCCTCGGTGAAATCGCCCTGGATGAAGTCCGTATTAGGCAATGCGTCCATTGCTAGCAGGTCAATTGCGACGACTCTGGCGTTGCCCTTGAGCTTGGTCGTTACGTATTGGCTCCAGCCACCCGGTGCCGCACCAAGATCGACGCAGGTCATTCCCGGCCGCAGCAAGCGTTCCTTTTCGTCGATTTCCTGAAGTTTGAAAACAGCCCTTGAGCGCCAGCCCTCGCGCCGCGCCTGCTGCACATAAGGGTCGCGCTCCTGACGTTCCCGCCAGCTTCGACCGGAGCCACGTGGCTTACTCAAGACCACTCCTCCAAACGTTGCGACAATGGATTACACACGCTGTTACACTTCGCGCCCATGGCACTCAGTGAACCACAAAAAAAGTATTTACGCGGCCTTGGCCACAAGTTGAAGCCGGTCATCATGATCGCGGACGCCGGTCTATCCGAATCTGTCGCCAAGGAGTTTGAACTAGCGATTGAACACCACGAGCTGATCAAGGTCAGCGTGCGCGTCGGCGATAGGAACGTTCGTAGTGAGATCATTGAGAAACTGTGCGAAGACGGCTCGACGGAGTTGGTACAAAGGACAGGCAACATGGCGTTGTTGTATCGCGAGAATCCGGAAAAGAAAAAAAGAATACGGCTGCCCAGCCGCTAGTCGCCAACTTTTAGGCTAGCGCATAGCCGAGAAACAATCTCTAGATATATTTGACCGAGATTACTTCGTATTCTTTCTCACCACCTGGTGCTGAAAATTCGATTTCGTCACCCTCGTTCTTGCCGATAAGCGCACGCGCTATTGGTGATGTAAAAGAAACCAACCCTGCCTTGATGTCTGCTTCGTCCTCACCGACGATTTTATAGATTATTTCCGTGTCTGTAGCCAGATCCATTAACTCCACGGTACAGCCGAATACGATCTTGCCTTTGGCATCAACTTCAGTCACATCGATAACTTGCAGATTCGAGAGTTTGCCCTCGCACTCTTTGATGCGGCCTTCAATGAATCCCTGTTGTTCTTTTGCGGCGTGGTACTCAGCATTCTCCTTGAGATCCCCATGCGCCC
>JBPCXZ010000080.1:0-9065 GCA_051008055.1 Woeseiaceae bacterium | reverse complement strand
GCGACCTGGTGCATGGGTTTGCAGCTACGCCGCGTTCAAGGTTACGGCAGGTGATGAGTTTTGCGCGACATCCCGGATGGTTGTATCGGGCAGTCGTGCGCAAGGACCTGGATATGGTCAATATTTCAAGCAGCGAGGCCGCAGCTCGTGCGGTGCGTGCCGGTATTCGCAGATTCATCGACGATGAACTGGAACGCTCGTTAACGTGGAAGGATGTTGAGTGGCTCGCCGAGCGCTGGGACGGCCCGCTCGTAATCAAAGGCGTTCAGTCTGTTGAGGATTGTCGCCGGGCATCAGAGTCGGGTGCTACCGCTGTAATGATTTCCAATCATGGCGGTCGACAGCTCGATACTTCGCCGGCGCCGGTTGACTGCATTCGCGACGTTGCGGATGCACTGCGGGATCGTCTTGAAATTATATGCGATGGTGGAATAAGGCGTGGTAGCCATGTCGTCAAAGCGCTGGCGCTTGGAGCGAATGCGTGCAGCATTGGTCGCGGCTATGTCTACGCGTTGGCGGCCGGCGGGGAGCCGGGCGTAGAACGAGCGCTTAGCTTGTTGCGCGCTGAAGTAGAGCGGACGATGGCACTGGTAGGTTGCAACGACATCAAAGACTTAGACGGCCGATTTTTGCGCTAAGCATCGGCCGCGACATCAATGACAGGCGAATGTATCGATCTGCCATGTAATTGCGAGTAAACTCCGCATTGCCTTGCCTTTGTGGGGAGGCGATATTTTCAAGAGGTAACTATGTCAGGCGAAAGAGTTAGCGGTACCGTCAAGTGGTTTAACGACGACAAAGGATTTGGTTTTATCGAGCAAGCAGGTGGACAGGATGTCTTTGTGCACCACAGCGCGATTCAGATGGAAGGCTTCAAGACGCTGAAAGAAGGGCAGTCAGTCACTATGGAAGTGACACAGGGCCAGAAGGGTCCGCAAGCCGAAAACGTCATCGCCGAATAAGCGTCATTTTCAGGTTTCTGTTCATCGGTGGCCTGCTGGCTCTGTCAGCATGTGGGCAGGATGCTGCACCGCCTGCGAAGCCGGTAGCCCAGGCGCCGGAATTCATTGGCAGTGAAAGCTGCGTTGATTGTCATTCGGCGCAATACGAAGACTGGCGCGAGTCCCATCATGACCTCGCAATGCAGGTCGCAAATGAGGCGACGGTGCTAGGCGACTTCGCCACTGCAAACTTCGACTACTTCGGCGAGACAACCGAATTTCTAACGAGGGACGACCAGTTCTTCGTCCGCACCGCAAATGCGGCGGGAGAACTCGAGGAGTTTCGTGTGACGCATGCTTTCGGTGTCACACCGTTACAACAATATCTGGTGGATTTTCCTGACGGACGCCTGCAGTCCTTGCCCTTTGCCTGGGATACGCGCGCGGTCGAGGAAGGCGGCCAGCGCTGGTTCCATGTCTACGGTGACGACTACATTCCGCCAGGCGATGAACTGTTCTGGACAGGGCGCGCGCAAAATTGGAACTACATGTGCGCGGAGTGCCACTCCACCGACCTGCAAGTGAACTACGAACCAAGCACCGACAGCTTTGCGACAACCTGGTCAGAGATAAATGTTGGTTGCGAGGCCTGTCATGGGCCGGCGTCTGTCCACGTGGCAGAAGCCGCCAGCGGTGAATTTTCGGGCCGCAAGGGCCTCAAGATGGACCTAGACGATCACGGTCGCGCCGTTTGGGAAATGAATTTGCAGACTGGTATCGCCGAACGTAGCGAACTTGCCATGCGCCAATCGAAGCAGCCGGAAGCCTGTGGTCGCTGTCACGCGCGACGGGGCGTAATCGCCGAGAATTACGAGTATGGCGTACCGCTGGCTGATACACATCGACCTGCGCTTCTGAATGCGCCGTCCTATTTCGACGACGGTCAGATACTCGAAGAAGTTTACGTTTACGGCTCGTTTGTACAGAGCCGGATGTACCAGGCCGGGGTTACTTGTAGCGATTGTCACAATCCTCATTCGCTGCAGCTGGTGACCGGGCCGGAACCCAGCGATGTCTGCGCCCAGTGTCATTTGCCAACAACGTTCGCGACAGAAGAGCACCACCGACACAACCCAGACGACGTTGCTTGTGTGGATTGTCATATGCCTGACCGCGATTATATGCAGATCGATCCGCGCCGCGACCACAGTTTTCGTGTGCCACGACCTGATCTCAGTGAAACCACCAATTCACCGAACGCCTGTGCTAACTGTCACGCGGATCAGAGTGCCGCCAGCCTTTCGGCTGCTGCAAATGACTGGTGGGGCGACACAGAACCCCATTTCGCGAGCGCGTTCGCCGCGGTTCGCAGCGGTGCCGGCAACTCTGAACTGCGAGCTGTGATTAACAATCGCGATCTACCCGGAATCAATCGTGCATCAGCGATTGCAGCGCTATTGAGTCCACCGACAGAGGCCGACGCAGTCGTCATTCGGGATGCGCTAAGCGACTCGGATCCGCTGGTCCGGATGGCAGCCGTTGCGCAAACACAGTTATTGCCGCCGGAAACTCGACTGCAGATGGTTATCCCTGCGCTGAAAGATTCAGTTCGTAGCGTTCGCATCGAAGCCGTCAGGATTGCGGCGCCGATGCTCGACTACTTGCCACAGGATTCCGGTTTCGCCGCGGCAGCAGAGGAGTATCGGAACGCACAGTTGGCGATCGCCAGCCAGCCCACAGCTCGGGTTGCGTTGGGAGACTTCGAGTCGTCACTTGGCAATCGTGATGCGGCATTGCAGCACTATGCTTTGGCGCTCGAAATTGATCCTGCGTTTTCGATCACGCGTCTCAATTACGCCGACGCGCTACGACGATTCGGCGATGAGCCTGCTGCGGAGAAATTGTTGCGCGAAGGTCTGGCAATTAGTCAGGAAGATGCTGGCTTGCACTATTCACTCGGCCTGTTGCTGGTTAGAACGGACCGCACAGAAGAGGGCTTGGAGGAGCTAGAACGTGCCGCAGAGTTGGCGCCGGAAAACCCGCGATATATTTACGTGGTTGCCGTCGCATTGAATTCTGTGGGCCGGAGTGACGCTGCTGTGCAGACGCTGCAACGCGCGCGCACCGACTTCCCCGGCGACTTCGATATCGCCTGGGCACTGGCAACAATGTTGCGGGATAGCGGCGACGCAGCGGCGGCCAGAGAGATAGCTGAAGAGCTCGCTAGGCAACGGCCCGGTGACGCCAATGTCGAAAGCCTGATTAGATCGCTGAATGCCAGTTAGACGTAAGCGCTGACGCCGTCAAACACCAGTTTGCAACCCACCGCGAACAGCAATCCATAGACCAACGTAAAAAACACGCGATCACTAATTCGTGCATGCAGCCAGGCGCCGATCAGGACGCCGACCGGCGCAAGCGCAACCAACGCTGCGGACGTGGCGAGATTATCGGCCGATAGTTGACCCAGCCATGCATACGGTAACAACTTGACGTAGTTGACCACGGCGAAGAACAGGACTGTTGTAGCGGCAAAATCCATCCTGTCCAGCGGGCGTCGCAACAGGTACATGCTGATCGGCGGGCCGCCCGAATGTGCAACGAAACTGGTAAAACCGGCTACGGATCCGCCCAGCAGGCCGTAAGACACAGGATAGTAGTCCTGCTTGGCGAGCCTATTTGAACGACGGCTTAGCCAGTAGTGCAGGGTGAAAAAGATTGCCACGACGCCCACGATTAATTTAACGACGGCTGCGCTCATGTACCCGAACAACAACGTGCCGACAAGGATGCCCAGTAACGAGGCCGGCAGCAGAACCTTGAGTTCTGACCACACCCACTTGCCGCGAAACTTCCAGAGCGCGACCAGATCCATGACGCACAGGATCGGTAGCAGGATCGCCGCAGCCTGCACCGGAGAAACAACCAGCGCCATCAGCGGCACGGCCGTCATTCCTAGTCCACCGCCGAATCCGCCTTTGGAGATTCCGAACAACAAGACTGCCGGAATTGCTACGGCGTAAAACCAGGGATCTGTTATCAATAGAGAGTCCTCGGCTTTCATGATCTAATACATGAAAGTTCAAACAAAGAAGTTGGCTCCGTGAAACTAAGAATACGTGATAATTCGATCCGTTTGCGTCTCGAGCGCGGCGAAGTTGATACGCTGCGCGACAACGGCATGGTGTCCGCCAAGACCGGTTTTCCCGGTGGGCGAGACTTTGGCTACGTCGTCGAAAGCAGTCCTGCCAGTGTGAATCCGGGTGCGGTGTTGTCGGATAACACCGTCACGGTTCGCTTGCCGGAAACCACGGTGTTGGCTTGGGCGAATTCGGAGCAGGTATCTATTGTTGGTGAGCAGCGATTGGCGGAGGGGGACACATTATCGATCCTCGTTGAAAAGGATTTCGCCTGTCTTGCGCCACGTGAAGGCGAAGACGAAACGGATATGTTTCCGCATCCTAAAGTGGATGACGATGCGAGTCAGTGCTAATGGCGGAAAAACGCTACGCGGGATTCAATGCTGACACGTTAGGGTTTCTAGAAGAATTGTCGCGCAATAACAATCGTGAGTGGTTTAAGGTGAACAAGAGCCGCTACGAGGAGCAGGTACTTGATGTTGCGTTGCGCTTTATTCAGTCAATGCAGGACCCATTAGCCCAGATCGCGCCGAATTTTGTCGCCCAGGCAACCCGAGTCGGTGGATCATTGATGCGGGTCTATCGGGATACACGATTCTCCAAAGATAAGACGCCGTACAAAACCAATGTCGGCATTCAGTTCCGTCATGAACGAGCAAAAGATGTGCACTCGCCGGGCTACTACGTGCACGTATCGCCTGAGGAGGTCTTTATCGGGGTCGGTATGTGGCGGCCGGACTCTGACTCATTGCGTAAAATACGCGAACGAATCGTTGCAAAGCCGGCGGAATGGAAACGCACTGTCGGCGATTCCCGGTTCAAGCGCAGGTTCAGTCTCGGTGGCGAAGTTCTGACGCGGCCGCCACGCGGATTCGACAAGGATCACGAGTGCGTTGATGATATTAAGCGAAAAAGCTTTATCGCCGTACAAAATCTCGCAGTCAAGGAAAGTGTCAGTCCGCAGTTCCAGCGCAAGGTCGAAAATACATTCAAAGCCGGCACCCCGTACATGCAGTTTCTTTGCAAAGCGGTTGGTGTGCCATTTTGAGGTAAGCGATGCCGGAGAATCCTGTAATTTGGTCGCCTGAAGACGATCGCGTGCGAAATACTGCCATGTACAGGTTCATGCAGGCGCGTGGTTTTGAGACCTACGAGCAATTGCACCAGTGGTCTACGCAAGACTTGCCCGGATTCTGGGACGCCGTTTGCGAATTCGGTGAGGTCAATTTTGACGTCCCAGCCGAGCACTCGCTGGCGCGGCCGGACAACATGATCGATGCCGGTTGGTACGAAGGCAGTCAGCTGAATTTCGCCAGACACCTGTTGCGTTTCGAAGGTCTCAAGGCCGCGATAGTTTTTTGCGGTGAAGATGGATCTCGTCAGGAAGTCAGTCGAGACCAGTTGCGCGAAAGCGTCGCGGAGTTTGCACAGGGTTTACGAAACGCGGGCGTCGAGAAAGGCGATCGTGTCGCCGGCTTCCTGCCAAACTGCCCTGAAGCGATGATTGCGATGCTGGCTGCAACCAGCATTGGGGCCATCTGGTCTTCTTGCTCGCCGGATTTTGGTGTCAATGGTGTCGTCGATCGTTTTGGACAAATCGAACCCAAAGTTTTCGTCGCGACCAACGGTTACTTCTACAACACGAAACGCATCAATAGCCTGCCGGTTGTGCAGGGAATCGTAGAGAAAATTCCGAGTATTCGATCGACAATAGTGGTCGACTTTCTCGGCGATGGCTCCGCGATCGACGCAGAAGGCTTTGTCGCCTGGCAGGATTTTCTTGTTGCGGGTGCAACGCTCGTTTTCGAGCCAGTCGAGTTCAATCACCCGCTGTATGTCATGTATTCATCGGGCACAACCGGGGTACCCAAGTGTATCGTCCACGGGCATGGCGGAACTTTGCTGAAGCACATTTGTGAGTTGATGCTGCAGACGGATGTTAATGCCGAGGATCGATTGTTCTATTTTACGACCTGCGGCTGGATGATGTGGAACTGGCTGGTAAGCGGCTTGGTGTCCGGCGCCACTGTCATTCTGTTCGATGGCGCGCCGTTCGTGCATGAAGGCCGGGCATTGTGGGACATGGTCGAGCGCGAAAAAGTCACAATATTCGGCACCAGCGCAAAGTACATTTCCGCACTGGAGAAATCAGGCCTGCGGCCCAGGGACGACTTCGACGTGTCCAGTGTTCGTACGATTCTTTCTACGGGCTCGCCACTGGCGCCTGAAAGCTTCGATTTTGTGTACGACGCGATCAAGAGCGATATCCAGCTGGCATCAATCGCGGGTGGTACAGACTTACTGGGATGCTTTGCGGCAGGTAGCCCGATCCTGCCCGTGCGGCGCGGGGAACTGCAGTGTCGCGGCCTGGGCATGGCGGTTGACGTCTTTGACGAGACTGGCAATGCAGTGCTCGAGGAGAAGGGCGAGCTGGTCTGCACCAAACCTTTTCCGTCAACGCCTGTTGGATTCTGGAATGATCCTGATAACGCGAGATACCGGGCCGCGTATTTTGAGCGTTTTCCCGGTATCTGGGCGCACGGTGATTTTGCCGAACTCAAACAGTCCGGCGGCATGATCATTCATGGTCGGTCCGATGCAGTGCTAAATCCTGGCGGGGTCCGTATTGGCACGGCAGAGATTTATCGACAGGTGGAGAAGCTGATTGAGGTGGTCGAGAGTATCGCGATCGGCCAGAAATGGAATGACGATGTCCGAGTTGTATTGTTCGTGGTTCTGCGACCCGATGCAGAACTTGATGACGAGCTCAGGCAACGCATAAGAAAAGTTGTCAGAGAGGGTGCAACGCCGCGGCATGTGCCAGCGAAAATTATTGCTGTTGCCGACATTCCACGGACCAAGAGCGGCAAGATCGTGGAACTCGCCGTACGCTCGGTGGTGCACGGCGAGACTATCAGCAACACTGAAGCATTGGCTAACCCGGAAGCACTACAGCTATTCCGCGATATCGCCGAGCTTGCTGAAGCATAAGTCGTGGCGACCGAAGCAGCATTCGACGGCGACGTTGTACACTCCGGAAATGTGTTGCCGGAATGGATTGACTATAACGGCCACATGAATGTCGCTTACTACGTACTGGCGTTCGACCTCGGCGTAGATGCACTGTGGCGTGATTTTGGTATAACCGAAGAACACGTCCGGGAAACACATAGCTCGACGTTTGCTGTTGAATCTCATGTTTTGTACAAGCGCGAATTGAAGCTCGACGAACCCTATGTAATTACTTCCCAAATACTCGCGTTCGATGAAAAGCGCATCCATCAGTTCCAACGTATGTACCATGCCGACGACGGCTATCTCGCGGCCACGGCCGAGTGGCTGTCACTGCACGTCGATTTGCGCAGTCGCAGAGTCGCACCGTGGCCGGCGCATATTCTTGACGGCATCAGTGACGTTGCAAAAGGGCAAGCAGACTTGCCGCCACCAGAAGACCAGGGCAGTACAATGATGGTTCGCAAACCCATATGGCGGGTACAAGGTGGCGACGCATGAGCGGGAAGTTCTTACTGACAATTGATGAGGGCACGAGCAGCACTCGAACGATCATCTATGACCATGCAGCGTGTGAAGTGGCGAGCGCACAACAGGAATTTGTCCAGCACTACCCTAAGCCGGGCTGGGTAGAACATGATCCGGAAGAAATCTGGGCAGCCGTCGCAAAGGTTACAGCAGACGCCATGCAAAAAGCTGGTGCGAGCGCGGCAGACATCACCGCGATCGGCATTACCAATCAACGCGAGACGACGCTAATCTGGGATCGTAGTACAGGTCAGTGCGTTTACAACGCGATCGTCTGGCAGGATCGACGAACCGCCGGGGCTTGTGATGCGCTTAAAGACGATGGCGTTGAAGCGATGGTGGCGCAGCGAACGGGTCTGCGGTTGGACCCGTACTTTTCGGCCAGCAAGATCGGCTGGATTCTTGGCAATGTGCCGGGTGTTCGAGAACGAGCAGAGAAAGGCGAGCTCGCGTTCGGCACCATTGACAGCTTTCTGTTATGGCGGTTGAGTAATGGCAAGGTACATGCGACCGACGCGACGAATGCATCCCGGACTATGCTGTTCAATATTCACACACAACGATGGGATGAAGAATTGCTGGCCTTATTCGATGTCCCGGCGAGCATGTTGCCTGAGGTTCACGATTGCGCTTACGAATACGCGATTGCCGACTGCGATGCGCTGGGTGGACAAATTCCAGTCCTGGGTATCGCTGGCGATCAACAAGCCGCGCTGATCGGCCAGGCCGGATTTGAAATTGGCACCGTCAAGAGCACTTATGGGACCGGCTGTTTCGTGCTGGCAAACACCGGCAGTAAAGCGCTGGCTTCGAGCAATCAACTGTTAACCACAGTGGCGGCCCGTCTGAATGGTGAGGTCAGCTATGGCCTGGAAGGTAGCGTCTTTGTTGCCGGATCCGCAATGCAATGGCTGCGCGATGAACTTCATCTGATTCGCTCGGCCGGCGAGTCGGAGGACATAGCGGAGAAGACCGGGGTTGTCGACGATGTCTATGTCGTTCCCGCCTTCGCAGGTCTTGGGGCACCTTACTGGGATCCCTATGCGCGGGGTGCAATTCTTGGACTGACCCGGGGTAGTGGGCGTGAGCAGATTGTCACAGCTACTCTACAGGCGATCGCCTATCAAACTCGAGATTTGTTGGATGCCATGACCGACGACGGCATCTCGCCAGCGGTGATTAGGGTGGATGGCGGCATGGTGGCTAACAACTGGTTCCTGCAGTTTCTCGCCGACATCCTGGCAGTTCCCGTCGAACGACCGGAGAATGTCGAGTCCACGGCACTTGGTGCGACGTACCTGGCCGGAATGTGTGCCGGCGTCTTTGATTCGACAAAGACCGTGGCAAGCATGTGGAGCAGCGATCGAGTTTTCGAGCCAGCGATGAAAAATGAACAGCGATCACGTTTGCTGGACGGATGGATCGACGCTGTGCGACGCGTAGG
>JBPCXZ010000079.1:0-10404 GCA_051008055.1 Woeseiaceae bacterium | reverse complement strand
AGACGAACTGGATGACCGAAGCCGGTATCGACGCTAACTGGAACCGGGACCTGTTTATCGCGCTGGGTGATCAACTCGGTAACGACACGTGGAGTGTTCGCATCCAGTACAAGCCTATGATTCGGTTTATCTGGTTAGGTGCTTTCATCATGGCGCTGGGCGGCCTTATCGCAGTATCGGACCGGCGCTATAGGAGCAAATCAAAGTGATTGGCCCGATTCGTCGCCTGGTGACTTTTCTGGTTCAAAATAATATGTGGAACCGGTTTTTGCTGCCGGCGGGTGTGTTCTTGATATTGGTCGCAGTTTTTGTGGTCGGATTGACCAAAGATCCGTCACGCATACCATCACCCCTTGTGGGCAATTCAGCTCCCACATATTCGCTACCGTCATTGCAGGATCCGAATGTCATGGTCGGTTCCGCGAGTTACGCCAACGAAGTGGCGTTGGTCAACATTTGGGCGACCTGGTGTCCGGGATGTCGGCAGGAACACGATTTCTTGCTCGAGCTGGCACAAGAAGACATCGTGCCGATTTTTGGCCTCAACTGGCGTGACAATCGCCCAGATGCATTGCAGTGGTTACAAGTGCTAGGTGACCCGTACGTGGCTTCGGCATTTGACGTCGATGGGCGTGTTGGCATCGATTGGGGTGCATATGGCGCGCCGGAAACATTCTTGATCGATGAGAACGGAATCGTGATTCATAAACACATCGCACCATTGACGCGTGAGATTTGGGAGCGCGATTTTATGCCGCTGATTCGCAATCAGGAGGTAACGCAATGAGACGCCTGCTCCTTTTGGTTGTTGCGGCGCTAACGATATGCAGCACGGCTGCCGCGATCGACGTCGGCCAATCGTTCGATGATCCCGAATTGCAGGCACGTTACGAAAAAATCATTGCAGAAGTTCGTTGCCTGAAGTGCCAGAACCAGACGATAAAAGATTCAAACGCTTTTCTGGCCACAGATCTGAAACGTGAAATTCGGCGCTTGCTCGAAGAGGGCAAAACTGACGATGAAATCTACGACTTCCTGGTCGCAAGATACGGCGACTTCGCGTTGTATCGACCGCGTACCTCAGGACGGACACTAATACTTTGGATCGCTCCCATGATTTTTTTGCTGTTGGGTGCGATCGCGCTCGGACGGGTTGTGCGGCAGCGCATGAGCATGCCGATCGACGACGATCCGATGGGCGAGGCGTAAAGCAATGATGCTCTGGATAGCAGTAGCAGTTCTGTGCCTCTTGGCGACTTTGTTCGTTGCGTGGCCCTTGTACCGGCACGAGCAACGTTTGTCGCCGCTGATTGCCGGATGTGTCCTGTTTGTCGTCGGCCTGTCAGTAGGTCTGTATGCGTACCGCGGCCAGTCAGATATTCCCTCGGTATCGGGCAGCGATACTGTGCCGGATATCGAAGCCATGGTCGCGTCTTTAGCGGCTCGTATGGAAGACGAGCCTGAGGATATTGAAGGCTGGAAGATGCTGGGCCGATCTTACATGTCGCTGCAGGAATTCGCTGCTGCGGTGACGGCCTACGAACGTGCTGTAGCGCTTGAGAACAGCGAGCAGGCGCAGACACTGGTCGACCTGGGTGCAGCCATCCTGGCACGGGACAACGCAGGAATTGAAGGTCGTACTTCGGCGTTGTTTGAAAGCGCGTTGGCCATCGAGCCGAACAATCCTTCCGCGCTGTTCTATGGCGGAATCGCAGCGCTCAACCGGGGTAACACTGATCTCGCAGCGGAACGCTGGGAAATTCTGCTGAGTTTGAATCCACCGGAGAATATCCGCGGAGTTCTGGAACAACGAATCGCCGAGTGGCGTGGCGAGCCGCCGCCGGCAACATCTTCTGCCGCAGAGCAGGCTGGCCCTGTTGTAACCGCCCGTATCGAAGTGTCTGCGGAAATCGCCGGCCAGTTGCCGGAAGATGCATCGGTGTTCATTATCGCACGCGATCCGGCGCAGCCATCACCGCCCATTGCCGTTACTCGGCGCAGGCTGACTGAGCTACCAATCGATATCTCGCTGGGTGATAGCGACTCAATGATTCCAGGCCGAAACTTGTCGGCGTTCCCCGAATTTGAGATTGTGGCCCGGGTTTCGATTTCTGGGCAACCGGTCGCGCAGTCGGGTGACTGGTTTACCGCAGCAATCGTCAAACCGGCCGAGAACAACCAGCTATCGTTGTCGATTGATCAACAGGTTCCCTGAGACCGAAAAATATGAGCGAACAAATGGAAGCCGCACCAATGTGTTTTGCCTGCGGTCCTGACAATCCTATTGGATTAAAAATCAATTTCCATGTTGTGGGCGATGAGTGCAGCGCCGAGTTCACGCCGAACGAGAATCATGTTGGATTTCAGAATACGGTACACGGTGGAATTATTTATACGGCGTTAGATGATGTAACTGCGAACATCCTTTATCAGCAGGGTCGTAAAGCACATACGGCTCGCTGCGAAATTCGTTATCGGCAACCTTGCGTGGTCGGTGAAAAGCTGTTTCTGAAGGGCTGGATTGAAAGTGAGCGGCGCAGACTGATACAACTCAAGGGCGAAATTCGCCGCAGTTCCGATAACCAGGTTGTCGCGGACTGCGAATCGAGTTTCATGCTGGAAAAACTCTAAAAACCTGAGGCAAATTTTATGGCACTACCCGCACTGCTACAGGGCAATCTAAGATTGCCGCTGATCGGCGCACCGATGTTTATCGTTTCCAGGCCAGCGCTTGTCATTGCGCAATGCGCGGCCGGTATCGTCGGTTCTTTTCCTGCACTGAATGCGCGACCGCAATCGCTGCTGGATGACTGGATCAAGGAAATTAAGGACGGCTTACAACAAGCGCGCGAAGAAAATCCGGACGCGCCTATTGCCCCGTTTGCGGTCAACCAGATCGTGCACATGAGTAACAGTCGTCTGTTCGCCGACATGGAGACCTGCGTAAAGCACGAAGTGCCAATCATCATTACCAGCTTGCGGCCGCCTGATGATGTCGTAAAGGCCGTTCACTCCTACGGTGGGCTGGTCTTTCATGATGTCATCAGCCTGCGGCATGCACGCAAGGCAATGGAACAGGAAGTCGATGGCATCATCGCAGTGTGTGCCGGCGCTGGCGGACATGCTGGTACGTTAAGTCCATTTGCGTTGATCAAGGAGATTCGCCGAGAGTTTGATGGCGCCTTGATCCTGTCCGGCTGCATGTCTAATGGTGGCGACATACTTGCGGCCCAGGCGATGGGTGCAGATCTTGCTTACATGGGCACGCGTTTCATTGCGACCGAGGAAGCTCACGCAGTGGATGACTACAAGAACATGATCGTCGACAGCAATGCGGTAGACATTGTTTATTCTTCCTATTTTTCCGGGGTATCTGGCAACTACCTTAGCAAGAGCGTTGCGCAGGCCGGCTTCGACCCTGAAAATCTTCCTGAAGGCGACTTGAGCACGATGGACTTCGCGAAGCGCGAAGAAAATGAAGTGAAGGCCTGGCGAGATATCTGGAGTGCCGGGCAGGGCTCTGGCAGTGTTGCCGAAGTATTGCCGACGCGTGATTTAGTCTTGCGCATGGAAGAAGAATATAACGCGGTGCGGTCGAGACTGGCCGGATAAGGCATGAAGTTGGTTGCTGTGTCTTTTATGTTTGTCGGCGCCGGCGGTGCATTGGGCGCGATGGCGCGTTACGCGCTACACATGACAATGCAACGCGAAGCCGGGTTTCCCTGGGGTACCCTGATCGCGAACCTTGCGGGCTGCCTGATCATGGGCGCGCTTGCGCAGCTGGTTGCCAGCTCCGACTGGTTCAACAACGCAGGCATTATTCCCGAGCAACACCGGCTCTTGTTTGCCGTCGGTTTCTGCGGCAGTTTTACGACACTGTCCGCGATGATGCTGGAACTGCATACCATGCTGCAGCGCAACGAAGTGCTCGCACCATTCGCCTACTTATCGGCCAGCATCATTGGTGGCTTCGCGTTCTTCTATGCGGGTTTTATGCTGCTGCGGATGTTTCGAGGATACGCATAATCTGATCCAGCCACTGCCCGTGTTCCGGTTTCATCAAAACAGAGCGCAGGCAGGTGACGGTGTCGGCGTCCGCCTGCAAATCAGGCGCAGCGGCTTTTACCAAATCGACAGGTACGCCCATCATTGCCAGGTGCAAGTCCTGCGCTGCGGCACGTTCGAAAATCCTTTGCGCCGCCGCTGACGCAGCTGTGGCACTCGGTGCATCCACGGCATAAACCACGATATCGAGTTCCGGCTTAAGCAGTGGATGATAGGCGTCGCTGGCATTGAGTCGCCGCCAAAACTCCTGGGCCGCAGCGAGTGACTGGTCCAGCCAGGCTGCGAACTGACCGCCGGGCTCGGGCGGTAGATACTGATGCGTTGCCCATAAAGCTACCGCCGCAGCGCCCGCCCTTGAACACTCGAGGCTGATTTCACCAAGATGCAGTTCGGCTGAGCTAAAGTAGGTAAACGGCGAGTCATGCTTGTAGAGCTGACCAACGCTTGGATCGCGAAACAAAATGCAACCGCAGCCATAAGGCTGCAGGCCGTGCTTGTGCGGATCGACAACAATGGAATCAACATCGACCAGCCGGTCGTAACTTGCTCGAACCTCGGCCGCGAGATTGTCACAGATGCCGAAGTAACCACCATAGGCAGCGTCCGCATGCACACGTGCGTCGTACCGCTGTGCAAGATCGAGAATGTCACCAAGCTGATCGACGGCGCCAAGGCCGGTATTGCCCATGGTTGCAACTATGGTGCCGACATCGCCGCCTTTAAGTAGCTGCTCAATCGAGGCCAGGCTCATGCGGCCGTGCGCGTCGATGTCGACAGGTGAGAATGGCAGGCCAAGCACTTCGCTGATACGTTTGTGCGTGTAGTGCGCCTGCGATGAAGCGATAATCTTCTTCCCTGGGTGCAAGCGGCCGGCGACCCAGAGCGCCTCAAGGTTTGCCATTGTGCCGCCGCCGGTCAGATGGCCCAGCGGATTCTCCCAGCCGTACATATGGCCCAATTGGACGATGCATTCTTTTTCCAGCGGCGAACTGGCACGGCTGCCGTCGAGGGCATGGTTATTCGGGTTCACCCACAAGGACATCGCATAGGCAATGCGGGCGATCGCATGCGGCGGTTTCAGCATTTGTCCAGCGTACAGCGGGTGGTAATACGGGTAGTTGTCCTGCATCCGCTCGGCAGCGTCCTGTAGAACTCTAGCGAGCTCCTTCTCATCGAAGTCCGGCGTAAAGTCCGGCAGGTTCTCGTAGCCTTTAGCGAGCGTCGACAACGCGTCGCGCAGCAAGTCCAGTTCGGTGGGATTTATCATCCGCTGGAGCTTAGCGCAAATTGTCGGCGTTTGGCGTTACCATCAGCGCATGACAAATACCAAACGAACACACATTCGGTCCGGCGCGCCCTGGGAGCCCATTGTCGGCTACTCGCGTGCAGTGCGAACCGGCAACTTCATCGCGGTGTCTGGTTCGGCAGCTATTGGGGATGACGGGCAATTGATTGGGGAAGGAGATGCTTACCTGCAGACGGCTCGTTGTGTTGAGGTCATTCGCCAGTCATTGGCAGAGGCGGGTGCCGAAATGCGACACGTTATTCGCACGCGGATTTTCGTG
Source organism: Woeseiaceae bacterium (assembly GCA_051008055.1). Lineage (GTDB taxonomy): Bacteria > Pseudomonadota > Gammaproteobacteria > Steroidobacterales > Woeseiaceae > UBA1847. The sequence goes on along the minus strand of JBPCXZ010000079.1, from coordinate 4,774 downwards.
ACTGATATCCGTCTGTGGGAAGAAGTCGCGCGGGCGCACGAGGAAGGATTTGGTGCCGCGCCGCCGGCGACGTCCATGCTTGAGGTCACGCGGTTGATTGACCCGCGCATGCTGGTCGAAATAGAAGCGAACGCAATTGTCGACGACTAGGAACACTTCGATTTGATGCGGCGTAGCAAGCTAACTCTGTCTGAAGCTCGGCGGATCGCGCTGGCAGCCCAGGGCTTTGATCGGCCGCGACCGGCTGCTGTGCCTGACAAACGGCATTTTCGGCGTCTCTTCAACACGCTTGGCCTGCTGCAGCTCGACTACGTCAATGTATTAATGCCAGCGCATTTCCTGATCGCCTGGTCACGATTCGGCGCCTACGATCGAGGCGCGTTCGAAAAATACCTCTACCAGAGTGGGGAGACGACAGAGCAGTGGGCCCACGAAGCTTCGATTGTTACGGCGGATGCATGGCCGCTCCTTCAGCATCGCCGCAAAGCCTACAAAATGCATAACGGCAACCCGCTACGACGCATTCGCAATCGTAAGAGCTATCTCGATGCGGCGCTTCGCCAGGCAGAAGAGCAGGGCTCGATTACAGCTGCGGACCTGCCACCGGTGCCCGGACCGAAGCGAAAACCTGGTGACTGGCATCGCTCGATCCCGCGTTGGGCACTCGAGTATCATTTTGCCAGTGGCTCGCTGGCTGTAGCGAACCGACTGCCGAACTTTCAACGTGTCTTTGATTTGCCGTCGCGAATACTGTCGCCGAATATCCTTGCGTCTGAAATAGACGAACGGTCGGCCCAGCAGGAGCTGATACGCCGTGCTGCAAACGCGCTGGGCGTCGCTACCGTGCAGGACATGGCAGATTATTATCGAATGCCGATACGCGACACCCAGCCGTCCGTTGAGGCCCTCGTCAAATGTGGCGAATTGGCGCCAGTGGCGGTTGAAGGCTGGAGTGAGCAAGCTTATCTGTCCACCAATTCGCGCTTGCCCCGCGAGATTGCCGGACACTCACTTTTGTCGCCGTTCGATCCGGTGGTCTGGTTTCGACCACGTGCGTTGCGTCTCTTCGGTTTCCACTATCGGATCGAAATCTACGTGCCGGCGGCTAAGCGAAAATGGGGCTATTACGTTCTCCCTTTCAGGCTTGGGGAAGACATTGTCGCGCGCGTCGATGTGAAGGCAGATCGACATAATTCGGCACTGCTGGTTCTCGCGGTTCACGAGGAACCGGATTTCGAACGCCAGGCCTGTGTTGATGCTCTGGCGCAGGAGCTGCAGGGTTTGCAGCGCTGGCTCGGCCTGCAGACTATTCGGGTGACCAGCCACAACCCGGTCTCGCGGAAGCTTGCCGTTGCCGTTCGTGGCTAAATTGTCGAATTAGCGCCGTATTGTGTATGTTGCGGGTTCGAGAACGCGGGGATGGGCACAAAATGCAGCGACTTTTTTTAGTTCTAGCGACGGCCATGTTTCTGGCAGCTTGCGGCGCAGATCAGGAATCCACAGCGGCGCCGGTTAGCGAGGCGCCTGAAGTCGCTGAGGCGGCAGCTTCACTGGACCCTGCCAAGGGTATCGACTGGTATGAGGGCAGCGTCGAAGAGGCTTTCGCCGAGGCTAAGCAGTCCGGCAAGCCGATCTATCTCTATTGGGGTGCGGTTTGGTGCCCACCTTGTCATGCCATCAGCGCTACCGTCTTCAAGAGCCCCGATTTCCTTGAGCGCTCGAAGCTTTTTGTGCCTGTTTATCTGGACGGGGACACCGAGAACGCCCAAGCGGTTGGTGAGAAATTTGGTGTGCGTGGTTATCCAACCATGATTGTCTTTAACTCTGAAGGCGAAGAGCTGACACGTATTCCTGGCGGCATCGATCTGCAGGCATACGCCAATATCCTCGACCTTACGCTGGGCGAATCGTCTTCAGTGACCGAGCTGGTGACCGGTTTGGGTGAAAGTGACCAGCCGCTGTCGAATGATGATTGCACGTTGCTCGCCTATTATTCGTGGGGACAGGATATGGATATCCTGGCAGAAGCTGACGCCGGGGCCGCTTATCGCGACATGTATGAGTCCTGTCCGACAGAGCTCGCCGCAGAGCGTTCGATCTTGTATTTCTCCTGGCTGGACGAGGCAATTTCGGCCGCGGAAGCTGAGGAAGATCCAGTGCCATTGACGGACGAGCAGAAAGCCGAAGCGCTTGGCCAGGTGCAAGCACTACTGGCCGATGACGAGCTAATCAAGGCGAATATTTTCACCGCAGTTTTGGGTGGTGCCGAAATTACGTCCGCACTAACTGATTCAGGCAGCGCTGAACGCGCGGATCTGGTCGCCAAATTTGACGAGATGTTGGATCGAGTAGCGCAAGACGATTCAGTGTACAAACGCGAGCGCATCTACACGCTGGCGGGCAAGATTCGTTTTGAGCGAATCGATGACCCCGAGGCGCCGGTATCGGACGAATTGCAGGACGAAATTCGTGCAATGGTGAAGTGGGCTGACGCGACCACCCCGAGCGTGTACGAGCGACAACCTATTATCAACGCCCTTGGTAATGTGCTGGACGACGCGGGTATGGATGACGTCGCGAAACCCATGTTTTTGGCTGAACTCGACAGGTCGAAACAACCGTACTATTTCATGGTCAGCCTTGCTGACATCGAACAGCGGGCGGGTAATGAGGACGTTGCTGTAGACTGGCTCAAGCAGGCCTATGACACAACGACAGGGCCAGCGACAAGATTTCAATGGGGGTATTACTACCTCGCAGGCCTCATCGAAATGAAACCGGAAGAAACTGAGCTAATTCATTCCGTTACTGTCGGTTTGATTGATGAATTGCAAAACTCGGGTGGGCTTTATCACCGACCGAAATCGCAACTGAGTCGAATGGAGCAGCGCTTACTCGACTGGAGCGAGGAATATAGTCACGCTGCGGAATTGGCGGCGATTAGAGACTCCGTTATGGCTATTTGTGAGACGGCGGCGCATCAAGATGAGTCTCGTGCGACGTGTGACGCTTTCCTGGAGCAAGCCTGAATGAAAAAAACACTAGTTGCAGTTCTCGCGGTTACGACACTGTTTATCAGTGCATGTGGCTCCGAGCCGACATTGATCACCCGACCGGATCCGGCACCAGCAGGACTGGATCTGTCGGGCAATTGGATCCAGACCGAAAGCTCGGGCGTCAGTCAGCCCGGTGCCCGGGATACTTTGGTTTATGTTTTCTACAAGACCGGCAAGGCAATCAAGATCAATCAGACCGGTACTGCGATATTCGTGAGCTTTGATCGGTCCGTAGTCGAAGAGTATCAATTCGGCGAAAATCGAGTGATTAGCGTTGGCGCGATTAAAGCTGAACGGGCTTCTGGCTGGGCTGAAAACGGCTATATTATTGAAACTATCGACGACGACGGTGCGCTGCTGATCGACACGTATCGGCTGCGTAATTCAGGAGAGAGCCTGCGGCGTACCATTGTCCTGCAGGACGGCGGCAAGCTCTTGCTGTCCCTGGACGTCGATTACGACCGCGCCTGGCAGTAGTAGAGGCGGGCAACGGCCCCTCAGGTGGCCCGGCGGGAAGGAAAGGCTTCCGTAAGACCGTTGCCCGACTATTCATTTATCCAGTTCGAACCTGAATCGGTACTGCACGCCAGTAGTCCTTAGCGGCACTCCATCTACGACCCGGGCTTTGAACCGGAAGCGGCCGGCTGCCTGGATTGCTGAGCGTTCAAATGAGCGGTTTGACGACTCCAGGACCATCACATTGCCGACGGTGCCGTCCGGCAGAACATCAAATTGGACCGTCACCCAGCCTTCTATCCCGCGCGTGGACATGCTGGTCGGGTAGGTTGGGCTCACTCTTACGATCGCTACCAGCGGGCCGTCCTGAGTGAACGGGCTGGCTCGGTAGCCGTCAGAATTTTTCGGCAGGGGTGTACCGGTAGGGATGGTGAAAGTCACATCGTCAGAACTGAAGTCCTGGGTCAGATCGAGTGGTGGGGCAGGTTCGATATCGTCAATCTGGTCGGGGTGGAAGTCATTTGTTCTGAGCTCTTCATCACGTGGTTCGAGAAGAAAGGGGTTCAATTCATGGCGGATGCGATCGACCGTTTCGATCGGTTGCATGGCGATAAGCGCCTGCATGCCGAAAAGAATTATAAGTGTCATCGCGGCCCCGGTTGGGATGGCGGTCAGGAAATTGGCGAACATTGTTTGTTCCTCCGTTGGGTTCCCGCGCTGTTGGATGCCTTGAATCACTAGGTATAGTGTGCATACCTAGAACCGCAAAGTAAATATTGATATACCTTTTAGTTCAAGGTATAGTGGGCCGATCTTCGTACGGACATTGACCTGTGGCGCAGAGCAACCCCCCATTCATGAGCGGCGTACCCGAACTCCTTTTGCTGCGTTTGCTCGATAAGCGGGAAATGTACGGTTATGAGCTGGTTCGTGCGATTCGCAGCGTTACCGGCGAGGCGATTTCCCTGGGTGAGGGCGTCATCTACCCGGTCCTGCACGGCCTCGAAAAGAATAAGTCACTGAAGTCCCGGCGTAAGGCTGTGGGTGGCAGAACCCGTGTGTATTACTCGCTGACAGCGAAAGGTCGGCAGCGACTCAACAAACTACATATCGAGTGGTTACGTATTCAAGGCGGCATTACGAGCGCCATGGAGAGCCCTGGTGTCGCCTGATTCAGACTTCCAGCGGCTCGAGTCCGGATTACTGCGCGCAGGCGTTGCTCCGCGTCACGTCCGTCGTACTGTCACGGAGTTGCGTGAGCA
>JBPCXZ010000078.1:0-2731 GCA_051008055.1 Woeseiaceae bacterium | reverse complement strand
TCCCCTGCATTTTTCCAGAGTAGCTGCCTTCATCGACCGGGCTTACAGAGTTATGACCATCGGTTGAGCCGATCACACCCATCTTATAAGGGTTGAAACCGTCTTCGAGTTCGAGAGCAATTCCTCGTTTGTACGCATCCCGAACGTAAGAACCTTGCGGCGCGCTCCGCTTGCCATTGGTGCCCATTCGCTCGTCCATGATCTCGAAAGCAGCGAATTCATCCGTCGGCGACAATTGGGGTGATGTTTCTGATGTGCCTTTGATCTGCGTGATTTCGACCAACGGTTCATTTCGCATTCGCAGCTCGGCCCACTCTCTGTTTAGAGGCGACCCGTCAAATTGTCTCAATGCAAACATCAGGCCATTCGATTGATTCGGATTGTGTGGAATTGCCAGCGAGTCATGACCCTCTTCGCGCACCCGATCCATCCAGGCCCACAGATCCTCCGGATTCACTGAGTCCACTGACGAGAAAGGCATAGCAGGAACATCCGTGTCTCGAAATATGACGTTTCTGTGCAAGCCCTGGGCATCAACAGCCGCTGTGTATTCGTAGCCGACCAGGGTCGTGAACGTACCCGGGTCGTAGTACTTCTCCGCTAGCTCCGGATACGTCTTCCAGGTATTTCGAATCGAGTCTTCGATCATATGCGCCGGAATCGTCGGCTCTTCTCCCGCGCCCGGAAAGAGCATCTTGTAGAACTCCAGGAACGGCAGTTTTTCGAAACCCAGGTTGAATCGCGCTGCCGACGGCAACTTCGACAGTTCGGTCCCTTCCGTTCCCATCGTTGGGAAAACACCCAGGAACATCGCGTGATCGGTAATTGCCATGAAGTCGAGCGGAATCCGAAGCTGCGCGTCAATTCCGCCGACCGCGACTTTCTCACCGCGTGCGAATCGATACGCTTCTTCCGGCGAAACCCGTACGGAATTGAAGTACGAATCGTAAGAATTGGCGCTGTGCACGTGCAGCTCGCCGAAATAGACCTCACGCTTGACTGAATCGTCACCGGCTTGATGTGTGTCCGCGGTCGAAACGTTTGCCTGGCCAATGACCAGACATAATCCTAAGAAAGCAATGATGCTGTGGCGTCGGATCTCATGCACTGGATTCGCCTTTTCATGATTAGAGTACTGTTTCGACAGTAATTGTGGCCCGAACAAGCCTCAAGGTCCAAAAGCGGATACCAACTATGCGAATCTGAAATAATAAGTGAGGCCTCGCTTGGAATATCGGTGTCGCCCAATCCCCGGATTTCGCTTAGAATGCCGCCCATCCGGACGGAGAGCTGGCGATGACAGACACACAGAACCACCTGACACTTAGTAACTGGGATAACAGTGAGCGCGCGGCCGAGGCCATGATTCCTATCATCGGACAGCTGTATCGAGAGCGCTCGGTGGAGATCTCGGTATTTGGCCAACTGATGGTCAAGCGCAACGTCAACGATATTCTAAAGGCGCATGATGAGGTTCAGCGCGTGATGCAGCACGACCTCACGCCTGTCGATACGATTCGAATCCTGAAGCGCATCAATGAGCTGCCGGTGGAATGGGCGCATATTGATATTGGCAAGCTTTACATCAAGTATCAGAACCTGACCGAGGAAGTGTCCGCCGAGGACTTTCTCGCCGAGGAACTGGCTTCCGCAATGATTGACGAAGCTGCAGCCAGTGATCAGCGCAAACCGCAAAAGGATGTCGTGCTTTACGGTTTCGGTCGCATCGGCCGACTTCTGGCCCGGCTGCTTTGTAACCGAACCGACAGCAGCCGTGGCACACGCCTGCGGGCTATCGTCGTGCGCAAGGGCAAAGGTAACGACCTGGAAAAGCGCGCGAGCCTGTTGCGTCTCGACTCGATTCACGGACCGTTTGACGGCATCGTCGGCACGGACCCCGAGAACTCAGTAATGATCATTAACGGGCAGCGCGTTAAGGTGATCTACGCGAATTCCCCGGATGAAGTTGATTACACGGCCTACGACATCCACGATGCCGTTGTTGTCGACAACACCGGCGCCTGGCGCGATGAGGAAGGTCTGTCACAACACATTAACGGCACCGGTGCGACGCACGCGCTGCTGACGGCGCCTGGCAAGGGCAATATCAAGAATATCGTTCACGGCATTAACCATGACATGATTACGGATGGCGACACGATCCTGTCCGCCGCATCCTGTACAACGAATGCGATCGCTCCAGTCATCAAGGCTATGAATGACAAATTCGGTATCGTGAATGGGCACATGGAAACCATTCACTCATACACCAATGACCAGAATCTGATCGACAACTATCACAAAGGCGACCGGCGCGGTCGTAGTGCCCCGCTGAACATGGTGCTGACCGAAACAGGTGCGGCGACAGCCGTTGCCAAGGCATTGCCCGAGATGGCGGGCAAATTAACCGGCAGCTCCGTGCGCGTACCGACTCCTAACGTTTCGCTGGCAATCCTGAACTTTAATCTTGAGACTGCGGCAACGCCCGAAGAGATTAACGATCACATTCGCTACATCGCGTTCCATTCTGACATGCAAAAGCAGGTGGGCTACAGCAACTCGCCCGACGCCGTTTCGACCGATTTTGTCGGTTCGCGGGCGACCGGGGTATTCGATGCGCTGGCGACAAAAACGGCTGACAATCGTTGCGTGTTATATGTCTGGTACGACAACGAGTTCGGCTATACCGCACAGGTCGTGCGAATTCTGCGCCAGATTACAAATTTCGCGC
>JBPCXZ010000077.1:0-6760 GCA_051008055.1 Woeseiaceae bacterium | reverse complement strand
TTCGAAGGCGGCTACTTTCATTCAGGTGACCTTGCGGTTTGCCATCCGGATGGCTATGTCGAGATCAAGGACCGCGCGAAAGATGTGATTATCTCTGGCGGCGAAAACATTTCGAGTATCGAGGTCGAAGGTACGCTTTACCGCCACCCCGCTGTATTGGAAGCGGCAGTAGCCGCTATGCCAGATGAGAAATGGGGTGAAGTGCCCTGTGCATTTGTCATGCTGCGCGCCGGTGGCGACGCAGTTAGCGAGCAGGATATTATCGATTTCTGCCGCGATAACCTGGCGCACTTTAAGGCGCCGAAGAAAGTAGTGTTTGGTGAATTACCAAAGACATCGACCGGCAAGATCCAGAAATTCGAATTGCGCGAACGTGCCAAAAGACTATGACTGACATTCAATCATTGCGTCGAATCCTGACAGAGAACAAGCGAGTTGCCATCGTTGGGCTCTCCGACGACTGGTCACGACCAAGCAATTTTGTTGGCAAGTATCTGCTTGAACACGGTTTCGAAGTGATCCCGGTCAACCCGAAGTACGAAGAGATTCTCGGCCAAAAATGCTATCCGGACCTTAAGTCGATTCCGACGCCGGTTGATATCGTCGATTTGTTCCAGCGGTCCGAACGCGTGCCGCCCTTTGTCGATGATGCCATTGCCATCGGCGCGAAAGTGGTCTGGATGCAACTTGGCATCGTGCACGAAGAAGCCGCACAGAAAGCGCGTGACGCCGGTCTCGAAGTGGTCATGGACCGCTGCATCAAGATTGAGTTTGCGCGGCTATTCGGCGGACTGAATACTATCGGTGTAAACACCGGTATCGTCTCGGCGCGTCGCCCAACTGAATTTAACCGCTAACAGGAGCGAACTATGGCGGATCGAGATTTTGGTATTGAGACTTTGTGTCTACATGCAGGGCAGGTACCCGACCCGGTAACAGGGGCTCGTGCGGTGCCCATTTATCAAACAACGTCGTACGTTTTCGATGACGCCGAACATGCCGCCAGTCTTTTTAATCTGCAGACGTTCGGCAATACCTATGTCCGTTTAACCAACCCGACCACGGCCGTGTTTGAAGAGCGGATGGCCTCGCTTGAGAATGGACGAGCTGCGCTCGGCGTCAGTTCTGGTATGGCGGCGCAAATGAGCGCAATTCTCACGTTAATGCAGCAGGGTGATGAATTGGTCTCAGCCAAGACCCTCTATGGCGGCACTTTTTCTCAATTTGATGTGACGTTTCGAAAAATGGGAATTGAAACTACATTTGTCGATTCTGACGATCCGGAAAATTTTCGCCGTGCGATTACCAGCAAGACGCGAGCACTTTATGCTGAGACGATAGGCAACCCAACCAACAACGTAATCGATATCGAAGCAGTCGCGGCCATTGCTCACGATGCCGGAATCCCCCTGATCATCGACAATACGTTCGCTACGCCGTATCTGTGCAAACCCTTCGACCATGGTGCCGATATCGTTGTGCATTCGGCCACCAAGTTCATCGGCGGGCATGGCACGAGTATGGGCGGTGTGATGATTGAATCTGGAAAGTTTGACTGGGACAACGGCAATTTTCCGGGCATGGTTGAACCATCCCCGGGTTATCACGGCATCCGCTTTTACGAGACGTTTGGCGACTTCGGTTTCACGATGAAGGCCCGCTGCGAAACTCTGCGAACACTGGGTCAGGCAATGGCCCCCTTCAATGCTTTCATGATGTTGCAGGGTTTGGAGACTTTGCCGGTACGTATGGATCGTCATTGTGATAACGCGGTCGGTGTTGCGGAATTCCTGCGGGCACACCCTGCAGTAAGCTGGGTCAACTACGCTGGTCTGCCCGACAACAAATATCGCGACCAGGTAGATAAGTATCTGCCGAATGGCGCCGGCTCAATCATGACATTCGGCGTTAAAGGCGGTAGCGCCGCAGGTCAGGAATTCATCAACAAGGCTCAATTTATGAGCCATCTTGCCAACGTGGGCGATGCCCGCACGCTTATCATTCATCCGGCATCGACCACGCATCGCCAGCTCAATGAAGAACAACAACTGGCCGCCGGTGTGACTCCTGACATGGTGCGAATTTCCGTGGGAATGGAAACGCTGGATGACATACTCTGGGATATTGATCAGGCATTGGACTCAAGTAAATGAATGTCAAAAAAGGTCAACTTTATATTGGTCGTGAAAGCAGCACCGACGAACCGGTATTGCTGAAGGCCAGCACGCTAACCACGCATGGCGTGATATTCGGCATGACCGGCTCCGGCAAAACCGGGCTCGGCGTCAACATGCTCGAAGAGTCCCTGCTGAGCGGAATTCCAGCGCTGATCCTCGATCCGAAGGGCGACATGGGCAATATCATGCTCAACTTCCCCGATAGCACGCCCGAAAACCTCGCACCCTGGATGGACGAGGCAAAAGCCAAGCGCAAGGGCGTCACCGTTGCGGACCTGGCGGCCAAAGAGGCCGCCGAGCGTAAAGAAGACCTTGCCAAAGATGAAATTACGCCGGAACGAATAGCCAGACTCCGCGACAACACCGAGTTCAAGATCTACACGCCGGGCTCTTCCATCGGCATCCCGATGAACGTATTGGGGTCGCTCAAAGCGCCCGACCTCGACTGGAGAGATAACGCCGAAGTTATTCGTGATGAGATCGAAGGCCTGGTGTCGTCGATCCTGGTTCTGGCAGGAATCCAGTCCGATCCTGTGTCCGGACCTGAGCACATTCTGATCTCAATGATCATCGAAACGTGGTGGCGCCAGGGTAAGGATCTCGACCTGGCAACGTTGGTAGGGCAGATCCCCGCGCCACCGTTTCGCAAACTCGGTGTATTCGAACTGGATGTCTTCTTCCCTGAAAAACAACGCATGAAACTGGCCCTGCAGCTCAATAGTTTGCTGGCCTCACCTTCAATGGCGTCATGGCTCGAAGGTGAACCGCTTGATGTTGAAAACCTGATCGGCTCCGGCGACAAGACGCCGTGCGCCATCATTTACATGGCACACCTCAATGAAAAGGAACGCCAGTTTGTCGTCACGCTGTTGCTGTCGAAGGTCGTCACCTGGATGCGGTCAAGACCGGGTACTTCGGAGTTGGGAGCACTTATTTATATGGACGAGGCATTTGGTTATGCGCCTCCGTCCGCCGAGCCACCGTCCAAGAAACCAATACTCACCATCTTGAAACAGGCTCGGGCATTCGGCGTTGGGCTGGTACTCGTTACCCAGAATCCCGTCGACCTAGATTATAAAGCGATGTCGAATGCAGGCACGTGGATTGTTGGACGTCTGCAAACCGAAAACGACAAGCGCCGCATCCTCGACGGCATATCCGATGGCATGCCTGATCTGGACACGCGCATCTCCACACTCGAGAAACGCCAGTTCGTGCTGCATCTCGCGAAGAAGTCCAAACAGACGATTCTCGGTCGACGACACTCCATGTGCTACCGATTCGGGCCTTTCACACGTGCCCAGGTGGCTGAGTTGATGGAACCGTACAAGGCAGACATCGTGAATTCAGCCACTGCGCCACTACCCACGCCAACCGTACCTGCCGCAGAACCTGCCGTCGCAGCCACCGGGGTAGCGGTCGCGCCGGAAGTTGCCGCGGGCGTTGAGACCGCGTATCTCGATCCAGCAGCACCCTGGGTTAAAGATCTGGGAGTCGATCCAACCAGCAAGAGCCTGGCTCCGGCCGCCGCAATCACTGTGCAGCTTTTGTACGACGAGACCCGTGCCGATGTCCGGCATAACGAGACTTACGAGGCTGTAATCTTTCCGCTGGACGGCATGATCAATGTTGAAGACGTGTTGTCCGTTGATCACGACGACAAGGATTTCCGGACAGAGCCACCTGCAGACGTCACCTATCGACTGGGAAATACCAAGCTAAAGAACAAGACTTTCTGGACGTCTTTGAAGTCAGACATCAAGTCGTACCTGGTTGCTAACCTCAGTATCGAAATCTGGAAATGTCCCGACCTCAAATTGTATTCACGTGTCGGCGAAAGCCAGGATGTTTTTCAGGCGAGGTGCCGGGAAGCGGCAGACCAGGCCGCCGATATTGCCGTCAGCAAATTGCGTGATCGTTATGCAAAACGCATCGACCGGCTGCAGGACCAGATTTCCTCTGCCGACGCCCGGGTGCAGCAACTGGAAGTTGACGCATCCACCCGCACGCAGAGTGAAGTCATGTCCGGTGTCGGTGATTTGCTCGGCGCCCTATTGAAAGGTCGAGTCGGCTCCAGCACTTTGAACAAGGCTGCATCGCGCCGCGCCGCATCGAAAAAAGCTCAGGCCCGATTGAAAATCGCGCGAGAAAAAGCGAGCACGAAACAGCGAGATCTTCTTGAGCTCGAACAGGAGCTGCAAGGCGAGCTGATCGATATTGAAACAGAATACGACGCGCTTGCCGATTCTGTCGAAGCCCTGGAGATCGGTCTTGAAAAATCGGACATTCGGGTGGCAGAAGCGAAGTTGCTCTGGGTACCAGTAGACTGAACACCAGAATCAAAGGGAGAACCAAACCAATGCCCACTACAGCAATTCGCGTAGCCGTTGCCTTAATCATAGGTTTTGTCGCCACATCAGCCTTCGCCGACGAAGCCATCTACCTGAAAGCCGGGCAGCTCTTCGATTCGCGCAGCGGCAAGGTAACATCCAACGCCGTAATCACGATTGTTGATGACAAGATCGTCGATGTCGGTAACTCGAGCACCTCCATCCCGGAAGGCGCCAGCGTTATCGACCTTTCGGACTCCTTTGTTATGCCGGGCCTCATGGACATGCACACTCATGTTGTCGGTAATCTCGATCCGTTCTTTTTCTCCGGCTACTTTCAATCACCGCATCGCAGAACCATTGGCGGTGTGGTTAACGCAGAGAAGACGCTGTTGGCCGGATTCACAACCATTCGCAACGTTGGCGCCAGCGACTACGCCGATGTAGCCGTGCGAAACGCCATCAATGCCGGCGAGATTCCGGGTCCACGCATGGCTGTTTCAGGTCCCAGCCTGGGCATTACTGGCGGGCATTGCGACAGAAATACTTTGAATTCGTCGTTCGAAGAACGCAGTGACGGCGTTGCCGACGGCCCCTGGGCGGTGCGCGAGCAGGTTCGCAAGAACGTCAAGTACGACGTGGACCTGACCAAGTTCTGTGCGACGGGTGGCGTGTTCTCGAAGGGCACCAAGGTCGGCATGACTCAGTACACACTGGAGGAGATGCAGGCAATTGTTGACGAGTCCCGTATGCACGATCGTAAGGTTGCGGCACATGCACACGGTAACGAAGGCATCAAGCGTGCAATTCTTGCCGGCGTCGATTCTATTGAACACGCCAGTTTTCTCGACGAAGAAGCCATTCAGATGGGAATCGATCGAGACACCTACTTCGCAATCGACATTTACAACACCGAGTACACGCTGGAACGCGGTGAAGCAAACGGTGTTCCGGAAGAGAATATTAATAAGGAACGGGAAGTTGGCACGCGACAACGGCAGAGCTTCACAATGGCTGTCGAGATGGGCGCCAAAGTTGTGTTCGCGACCGACTCCGGTGTTTATCCGCATGGTGATAACGGCAAACAATTTGCGCGTGCGGTTCGCTTTGGCATGACACCAGCCCAGGCGATTCAGTCGGCGACTTCACTCACGGCGGATTTGCTTGGCTGGGAAGATCGCGTTGGCAATGTTGAACCGGGCATGTATGCGGATATCATTGCTGTTGATGGCAACCCGCTTGAGGATATTACCGAGCTTGAAGACGTCGACTTCGTCATGAAAGGCGGCGTGGTTTACAAGAGCAAGTAGCCAACGCTTCGACAGTTTGAAATTACAGTTCGCTATCGGGCCAGCGTGCTGAGCAAACGGCGGTGTTCGAGTAAACGTTCAACCGGACATTTCAGTCTTTATCAAACAACTTGTCGTAACGAACCTCAACCGCAGCTGTTTCCAGCTCGCGGGCGTACTTGTGGCCTGCGTAGACTGCGGCGGCGATGATTGCGGGTGCATCGCAGTCACCAATTTTCTGCAATGTAGGCGGTGAATCCGAATCCATTGCTGCAAGCTGCGCTGAAATTTCGCGGTATAAATCGTCTGTAGGGGTCCGCGCAGTTACTAGTACGACTGCATCTGTTTCAACTGTGCGAGTCCGTTTCGTGTATGTGCAGCCTAGTTGAGCTGTCTTGCCATCATATTTGTTCAGGCCATGCGCGGTAATCACTTCCACACCCAGCTCCAGAATATGTTGCTGCGTCTCGTACTGCTCGTCTGTCATCACACCCCAGGCCGACACCAGGTTCTCCGGCGTCACCAGGCAAACTTCAACACCGTTCTTCACCAGAGCCTCAGCCACGACCGAACCCATATAGTAGTGATCATCGTCAAATACAATCGCCCTGCCCTTTGGCAGGCGGCCCGCGAAAATATCATCAGGTGTGAAGATCTGTTCGGCAGGCCCGAGGTTCGAACAGGGCTGAGCGTGATAACGACCGTAACCATCGGCACGCCACTTGGCACCTGTCGCAACAACGATGTGATCAGCGCCGATACTCAGTGCATCTTCTGCAGCTAGATGGTTGTCCAGGAATACGTCGACATTAGGCATCGTCTCGATCTGTTGAATGCGATGGTCAGCGACCCTCCCCCATTCCGCAAGACCCGGCAGTTGACGTTCATGAGCAACCCGGCCACCGAGCTGCGTTGATGCTTCCGCCAGCATCACGTTGTAACCGCGTTGACCGAGCGCCCGCGT
>JBPCXZ010000076.1:0-2697 GCA_051008055.1 Woeseiaceae bacterium | reverse complement strand
GCCGCCACCGCCACCGCCGTTACCGCCACCATTGTCGCCACCACCGCCACGTCGGCCAGGGTAATGCCGGCTGCGGGTCACACGTTGGTCGTGGTTGACGGTGCTGCCGGAATGCGGACGCCAATAGTCGCCGTGGCCATAACGGTCACCTGAATAATAGTTGTGGTGATTGTTGTAGTAGTAGTTGTTGTAGGTATGGATGCTGTGGTTGCGGTACCAGTAGTTATGGCCATAGTGATGACCGTGGTACGGATGCCCATAGTAGCTGTGGTGATAGACGTGCAGGCTGTCGGTTAACCAGCCAACGGTAAACGCAGTTGTCACTCCCCAGAAAAAGCCATGGCTAAATGAATGGCCGTACTGGTACGGGTAGTAATAAACAGGATAAGCGCGCGGGTAGTAGTAGTACGCCGGACTCGATTGGTAAACGACAACGCGCTCTGGTTCGTAATAGGGCACATAGATTACGTCCTCTTCGACTGGCGTTATTTCAATGACGCCTTCACTCTGCGAAACCGTCTGGTGTGCATCACTTTTGAGATTTCCAGCAGCATAGGCTTGATCTCGAAAGCTTTCGATTGCGGCGACTACGTCGGCTTGTTGTGCAACGACAGCCTCACCGAGACGCCAAGTCTTGTCGAGTTCGTCGGTTAGTAACTCAATTGCTTCAGGGTAGTTCAGCAGAGCGACGATCGAGTCGTCCCAGTCCTCGTTCGGCTGAAGAGAAGAGTCGTTTTTCAGGTCCTGCAAGAATCGATCTGCTTGCACTAATTGCAATGGGTAGGTCGTCGCCGGTAAAACGATAGCGAGAAGATCATCCGGGTAGAGTGCAATCGGTCCAACCAGCTCTTCCAGCTCAATAAGGCTAAGCAGAGGGATATTTTCGCTGCTGGTTTGTTCGACAGGGATGGGTTCACCATTCTCGTCAACCGGTACCTGTGCCTCGCTCCAACCAGGCATCGTTATTGCCAGAGCCGCCAACCAGGCGAATTGGGTACGTCTGTTCTGAGATTCCATGCTCAAATTTGCCTCCAAAACCGCGCAACCATGCCGGTTTTACTGATTCGGAGCCAAGATTAGCGCAGTCAAGCTGAACCAACGCTTAATCGATTTGCGGCAATTTGGGAACCAATTGGTGCCCGGCGTCGTTAAAGCAGCAAGATGATAAAAAAACAGGAAAAAACGATGAACGGCAACCTTGCCTGCTTACTGGACCTGGATGATCTCTCGGAATCTAACGACGAGTTCTTCCTGGTGAATGAAAACAAGGGCTACGACCCGTACGATAACCCGGGCACGCACAAGGAAATTCTCGACGAGGCGGACTAACCGCTAGTCGTCGTCGCCACCGTGCCAGCCCAGGAATTTCCAGCCGTCGTCCGTTCTGACGAGGATGTCGGTAAATCGCCCGTGAGTGGTCGTAACATCACCGTCTTTGTCTTCGTACGCACTGGTGTACAGGTAGTGCGCAATAGCGGTATCGCCGTCGACAACGATCTCCAAGGGATACAACTCATGTGCGATCATCTTGCCCTGTTGATCGTTGAACCGATCCCACATGCGTGTTGACGACTTCGATCGCGGAGCTGGCGTACCTTTACCCCAACCGTAAAACTTGTCGGCCAGCATGCTGTCAATCCACTTTTTATCGCCATTTTCTTCGGCATCCCACTGCGCCTCTACCGCAATCCAGACATCAGTACTGTCGTCGCGACTATCTTGGGCATTTGCTGCGCCGAGGAACAACAGCCCGGTAATGCTAATCGCGTAAAAAAACCTTGTGAGTGTTTTCATTGCCTGACTCCCATTGCCAGCCACCGGAGGATGACTGAAGTTTAATCTATGTCCATTATCAAGGTCGAGAGATTCTGAATTTCCTGCTCGTCCAGGTCGGATTTTATTGCAGCCCCGTATAACACTTCGAGTTCGACGCTCGACAAATAGTCCGGGTGATGGGTCTCAACAATAGTTGCATAGTCAATCGTCTGATCGTCTCGCTCAAGGACTAGCTGATAAGCATGTACGCCCAATTCGACTGGATCCGGAAGTCGCATCAATTTGCTAATCGATTGCGCGGGGTCACTTATCTTAAGACTACCAACGTGTAAGGTGACTTTGCCTATTTGCCAGCCGTCAGATCTGAACGTCGAACCAATTGACTGCCCGGCAACAACATCTGCATGTGCCTGAGCGACCCTTGGAGTTGATTCATCAACGAAACGAACAACCGCATAGGTGCGGCAGATTCGAGATTCGTCATGCTCGCTGTATAAGCTGGATCGCCGGATACCAGCTTCGTGCGATAGAACGGCAATGCCATAGCTGCCGAATCGCTGCTCTATCCGTTCGCTATTTAGCGCTTCGGGTTCTTGAGCGCAGGCGCTTAGTGCTGCTGCTATGACAGCTGGTGATATTCGGCTTGGACGCATGACATCGATAAGTATTCGCTTGCCGCGCACCTTATATCGCGCAAGGCAACGGGTAAAGTTACGGCGAACAAAACGATATACTGTGCGGGGTTTCACTTCGGGTCACCGCTATGACGCACAACATCAGTTGCTATCGCTGCGGAGCATCGCTTGCCGCATTGTCACTACCATTTTCACGCCAGGACGAATGCCCGGAGTGCCACAACTACCTGCACGTCTGCAAAATGTGCATCTACTTCGATGCCAACGTGCCGCGACAATGCCGGGA
>JBPCXZ010000075.1:0-11330 GCA_051008055.1 Woeseiaceae bacterium | reverse complement strand
TGTTCCTGCGCATGAAAGTGGCGGCATGGGTCATCATCGGGATCCCGATCACCTTTCTCGGCGCGCTATTCCTGATGCCACATGGCCCATGGCCAGTGACGATCAATATGATCAGCTTGTTCGGCTTTATTGTGGTGCTGGGTATCGTCGTCGATGACGCGATTATTATCGGTGAAAGTATCTATACGGAGATACGAGCCGAAGGGCACACCGTTGATAATGTCATCAAAGGTGCGAAACGGGTCGCCTTGCCGGCTACCTTTGGTGTACTCACCACCATTGCAGCATTCGCACCCATGCTGTTTGTCGGTGGTATTGCCGGGTCATTTTTTGAAGCCATGGCGATGGTCGTCATTCTGTGTTTGTTATTCTCTCTGGTTGAGTCGAAGCTGATTCTGCCGGCGCATCTGGTACACGCAAAAATCAAACCAGTCGATGAAGACGATCTGTTCAACCCGCAACGTCGTATCGGCCGTTTTGAGAAAATTCCGCGCTTCTTCCAGAAGATTCAAAGACACACGCAACACACACTGCACAGAGTCATACATGATCGCTACCAGCCGTTACTCGCCAAGGCGATTGATAACAGCGGTATAACGGTAACGTCGTTCATTGCGGTTCTGATATTGACGATCGGTGTTCTCAACAGCGGTATGTTGCGGACGGTGCTGTTTCCGGAAGTGCCGGGTGACTTTATTCGGATGCAACTGCAGATGGAAAGCGGCACGGCACCGGAAGCACGTAATGAGGCATTACAAAAAATCGAACTTGCGATTCTCGAATTGAATGATGAATACATCGCAGACAATCCAGACATGCCGCCGATGATCAGTCACATTGGATCGTTCTCCCAGGGTGATACTGGCGCCATTGCTTTCGTTGAATTACCGATGGTTGAAGGCAGGCCATTGCAGGTGTCGGATATCGCCAACGCCTGGCGCGAACGTGTTGGTGAAATACCGGGTGTCAGAGAATTGACCTATTCGGACGGTGACAATTTTGGCGGCGGTGCGCCGCTCAGCTTCCGCTTAAGCGGCGATAACTACGCGGCACTGGAAGCGGCGGCGGGAGAACTGGAAGAGCATCTCTCGACGTTTGAAGGCGTTTTCGACATTCGCAATAGCAGTGAGAGTGGTGCGCAGGAAATCAAGCTCACGATCAAACCGGAAGCGGAAGCGCTGGGCTTGTCGCAGGCATCGCTGGGTCGCCAGGTTCGACAGGCGTTTTATGGAGAAGAGGCGCAACGCATTCAGCGCGGTAAGGATGAGCTGCGCGTCATGGTGCGCTATCCGAAAGATGACCGCCGTTCGGTTTCTGATCTGGAGAACATGAAGATTCGTACACCCAATGGTGATGAAGTGCCGTTCTCTGCCGTGGCAGACGTAACATTTGGCAGCAGCTACTCGGCGATCGCGCGATTGGATCGTGCTCGGACTATCACGGTTTCCGCCGACATTGATCCTGAGATAGCAGAGCCAGGCAAGATTGCTCGCGAGATTTCTAGCGAATATATTCCGAAGCTGATGTCGCGACACTCTGGCGTTAACTATGGGCTTGAAGGCAGCAGTAAGGAAGAGCAGGAGCTGGTGCGCAATATCATGGTTGCATCTGTTGCAGCGCTGTTTCTGATCTACGCGTTGATAGCAATTCCGCTGAAATCGTACGGACAGCCGCTGGTCATCATGTCAGTCATTCCGTTTGGTATCGTGGGCGCAGTGATTGGGCATCTTTTGATGGGTAAAGCGCTGAGCATGTTCTCGCTGTTTGGGTTGATTGCGTTGTCGGGTGTTGTGGTCAATGACAGCCTGATTATGGTGGACTTCATCAACAAAGCGCGCAGCAGTGGCATGTCGATCAAGCTGGCTGTCATCCAGTCAGGCACACGACGATTTCGAGCTATTATCCTGACGTCATTTACGACAGCTGCAGGACTGATGCCGATCATGCTTGAGAGCAGTGTTCAGGCCCAATACGTGATTCCAATGGCGATCTCTCTAAGCTTCGGTATCTTGTTTGCAACGTTCATTACGTTGTTCCTGGTGCCTAGCCTGTATGTCCTGATGCGTAACTTTAAGATGTGGGTTCTCGACCGTGAGGATCCGGTATCCGGCGATAGTTCTATCGGCTATACAGTTCGCGACTAGCGTCCTGCAGCATCGTTCAGGCATAAAAAAAGGGGTCAGAGCCCAACGGCTCTGACCCCTTTTACTGTGTTGCAGCCTTACTTGGCGGCTTTACGTTCCTGAGCTTCCTTGATGACCTCGTCCGCGACATTCTGCGGACATGGTGCGTAGTGCGAAAACTCCATTGAGAACTGACCACGACCTGACGTCAAGGTACGCAGATGACCGATGTAGCCGAACATGTCGGCCAGCGGTGCGTCTGCCTTTACACGTACGCCAGTCGGACCCGCGTCCTGCGACTTGATCATGCCGCGGCGACGGTTCAGGTCACCAATGACATCGCCAACGTTGTCGTCCGGCGTAAACACGTCGACCTTCATGATTGGCTCAAGCAGCTGCGGTCCGGCCTTCGGCACAGTCTGTCGATACGCAGCCTTGGTTGCGATCTCGAACGCCAGCGCCGATGAGTCAACCGCGTGGAACGCGCCGTCCAGCAACGTGAACTTGACGTCCAGCAGCGGATATCCGGCCATCGTGCCTTCGCCCATGCAGGAGGCAAACGCCTTCTCAATGGCACTCCAGTACTCGCGTGGAACGTTGCCGCCGGTGACCTTCGACTCAAACTCGTAGCCGGCATTCTTTTCAGCAGGCTCAATCGTATAGTCGATTTTGCCGTACTGACCGGAACCACCCGATTGCTTCTTGTGGGTGTACGAGTCTTCGACCAACTGCGTAATCGTCTCGCGGTACGCAACCTGCGGTTTGCCCATCTCGACGTCAACGCTGTGCGTGCGCTTGAGAATGTCCACCTTGATATCCAGGTGCAGCTCGCCCATGCCTTTGATCAACGTCTCACCCGAGTCTTCGTCGGTCGCAACCTGGAAGGAGGGGTCTTCCTGAACCATCTTGTTCAGCGCGACACCCATCTTCTCGGTGCCGGCCTTGTCTTTCGGCGATATCGCGATTGAGATGACCGGATCCGGGAATACCATCGGCTCGAGCGTTGCCGGGTTATTGGCATCTGCCAACGTATGCCCCGTACGCGTGTTCTTCATGCCGAGCAGCGCAACGATGTCACCTGCCTGCGCAGATTCCAGCTCTTCACGTGAATCAGCGTGCATCTCCACGATACGGCCGATACGCTCGGTCTTGCCGGTAAACGTATTCAGAACGTTGTCGCCCTTGTTCAGGGTGCCCGAGTAGATGCGCGTAAACGTGAGCGCACCGTAGCGGTCGTCCATGATCTTGAATGCAAGCGCGCGCAGCGGCTTGTCGGGATCAACCAGCGCGACACCGCCGGTCTCGTTACCTTCAAGGTCGATTTCAGGCTGAGGTTTCACCTCTGTCGGGCTTGGCAGGAAGTCAACTACTGCATTAAGAACATTCTGTATGCCTTTGTTTTTAAAGGCAGAGCCACAGTAAGTAGGGAAGAAGTCGAGCGCGATCGTACCCTTGCGGATGCATCGCTTGAGATCCTCTTCCGATGGCTCATTGCCTTCGAGATAGGCTTCCAGAAGATCGTCGTCCTGTTCGACTGCCGTCTCGATCATCTTTTCGCGCCATTCCGCGACCAGGTCCAGCATGTCCTCAGGTACGTCTGTGATTTCGTAAGCCGACGGATCTTCGTTCGAGCTCCAGACCCACGCTTTCTGGGTGAGAAGGTCGACGACGCCCGTAAAGTCGTCTTCTATACCGATAGGCAGCGTCATGACCAGCGGATTCGCGGCCAACACTTCTTCAACCTGTTTAACAACGCGATAGAAGTCAGCGCCAATACGGTCGAGCTTGTTCACGAAAATGACGCGTGCAACCTCGGAATCGTTGGCGTAGCGCCAGTTGGTCTCAGATTGCGGTTCTACACCGCCAGAGCCGCAGAATACGCCTACGCCGCCATCCAGCACCTTCAGTGAACGATAGACTTCGATCGTGAAGTCGACGTGTCCCGGGGTGTCGATGATGTTCAGACGGTGTTTGTCCCATTCACAGCTGGTCGCGGCAGACTGAATCGTAATGCCGCGTTCCTGTTCCTGGTCCATAAAGTCGGTGGTCGCCTCGCCATCGTGTACCTCGCCGGTCTTATGAATCTTGCCGGTGAGCTTAAGGATGCGCTCGGTTGTCGTGGTCTTGCCCGCGTCTACGTGGGCGAAAATGCCGATATTTCGGTATGCATTAAGGTCTTTCATGTCTAAAGCTCAGTCGTCGTTTAATCCAGTGTGTCCAAGTCTTTTGTCAGTACGAAGCCGCTTGCTCAGGCTTTGGCGAGAGCGCATCGTGCTGCAATCGAAGAGGACGTCAGTTTCCTTGCCGGTCCCAGGCTGCAAAAGTGCAGGGCGGGCGGGCTTTCGGGCGCGGATAATAACAGCGGAATCGCCCCTAAACCAGCGATTTCGCGGCGAATTCCGCTTATCATGCGCTGCGATATTGGCCCGGAATTCCGAATGACAAGAGCGAGACTGTTTTCATTGCGATTTGCCGCCTCCGCGAGTGTGCTTGCGCTGGCGTTTCTGTTGGTCAGGCTACTTTGGTTTCCGAGCGGTTATTTCCAGATATTTGGCGTTGGCAAGCTGTTCCTGATGATGGCCGGCGCAGCATTAATCGTCGGTCCGGCGCTATCAACGCTGTTTTTCAAGCCCGGTAAGAAGGGCATGAAATTCGACTTGATCGCGCTTGCGGCGGTCGAACTGATGGCTGTTGGCTGGGGAATGACGGAGATCGCGGCGCGCAGGCCCGTCTACGCAGTGTTTGCAGTGGATCGTTTCGAGGCTGTAGCGGCCGCAGAAATCGACATGACACAGATTCGCTATGCGGAGCATGTTGATTTGCCGGGCACAGGGCCGCGCCTGGTGTATGCCGAGTTGCCCACTGATGGCGAAGTGATGAACCGCTTGATCGATGAGACTGTTTTGTACGGTATGGCCGACATTGA
Source organism: Woeseiaceae bacterium (assembly GCA_051008055.1). Taxonomy (GTDB): domain Bacteria; phylum Pseudomonadota; class Gammaproteobacteria; order Steroidobacterales; family Woeseiaceae; genus UBA1847. Next base: position 6,281 of record JBPCXZ010000075.1, on the reverse strand, counting down.
CCGGCGACCGGAGTTTTGGAAGCCGTATCCGCAGGGTGTGGTCGCTCTCAAAACGGCAGCGGCCCCATTGACTGACCTGTTGCGTGCTGGCGACTCGCGCGCGGCAGTGATTGACAAGTGGTTGCGAGGTCAGAAGATGACCGCTTCGGAGCTGCTGTTTCTGCCAATACGTGGACGCAAGGGGGATGGGACCATCATTTTGCATGCGGATATCGGCTACCCGGTCGCTGTGTTACCGGTCGATCCCTGGTAGCTCTTAGCGGCGCAGGATCGCCCACCACCGCGCGATATTAAGAAGACTCATCAGGGACGCGGCGACATAGGTCAGCGCCGCTGCAGTCAACAGGCGGCGAGCGTGGGGACGATCCACTTTTTTGAGGATGTCGTGCTTGTCGAGCATCGGCAGGGCGCGAGAAAAACTGGCGTCAAATTCGGTGGGGAGGGTGGCGAAATGCACCAGCGTAGAAGTTGCCAACGCGAAAAAGCCGGCGACAAACGTCAAAATGCTGAGGCCAGGCGCCCGGGTTAGCACGCCTACAAAAGGTGAAATGATTAGTGCTGCGGCGCCAATTTTCTCAATCTTCTGGCTGGCTTTGACGAGGTGGCCGCGAATTATTAACGGCTTGTAACCTTGCGCATCTTGTATGGCGTGACCAACTTCATGGGCAGCAACTGTAATCGCCGTCAGAGAGCGGCCGTTGAACTTGTCTTCGGTCAGGCGTACTACCTTGTCTGTCGGATCATAATGATCGCCCTGGCTGGTGACTTCTAAGCTGACAGCCTGTAATCCATTCTGGTCGAGTAAATGCCGGGCGAGTTGTTCGCCGGTGCCAGAGTAACGATCGGCGGGCGTGCTATAACGCGCCATGATGCGGCGGACCCATAAGCCAGGACCGAATACAATGGCCAGCAACAACAAAATGAAAAAAAGCACGGACATGACCGAATCGTATCGCGTATCGTCTTTGACAGGGATGGTTATTGAGGGACCGAAATCGTGACAACCGATCAGGCGACATTGTTTGGGCTACTGTTCTTTGTCTTTGTTTTTCTGATCTGGGGGCGCTGGCGATACGACCTGGTGGCCTTCGTGGCATTGCTCATTGCTTTGCTAACCGGCCTGGTGCCAAAAGAGCAAGCGTTCGCGGGATTCGGCCATCCGGCGACCGTGATTATCGCGCTGGTGTTGATCATCAGTCGAGGCCTTTCAAACTCAGGTGTCATCGAGCTGCTCGCCCGCTACGTGGTTGATGGGACGCGAAAACTCGCTGGTCATGTGGCGATCATGTCAGGTCTGGCTGCTGCCTTATCCGCGGTGATGAACAACGTTGCGGCGCTCGCGCTGCTTATGCCTGTAGATTTGCAGGCGGCCAAGAAAGCCAAGCGTAGTGCTTCGTTATCCTTGATGCCTTTGTCATTTGCTTCAATCCTGGGCGGCATGATCACGCTCATCGGCACACCTCCGAATATCGTCGTTGCCGAATTTCGGGGTGAGGCGCTCGGTGAGTCATACAAGATGTTCGATTTTGCGCCGGTCGGCCTAGCGTGTGCCGCGGTCGGTGTCGCCTATGTAGCACTTATCGGTTGGCGACTCCTGCCCAGCGAAAGAAAGTCCAAGGATGCTGGTGAAGCGTTGTTTGACCTTGCGGATTACGTGAACGAAGTCAGGGTGGCCGAAGATTCACCGATAATTGGTAAAATGATAAGCGATCTTGACGAAGACGCGGCCAAGAGTGACGTAGACATCGTGGGTCTTATTCGTCGCGGCCAGCGACTCCCTGGGCTGGCTCGGTCAGCGGAAATCAAAAGTGGCGACCTGCTTGTGGTGGAAGCCAGTCCTGATAGCCTGGAAGAAGCAATCGGGACTTTTGGGCTTGAATATGTTGGCAAAGGGCTGAGCCAACTTGAAAGCGACAACTTGACGCTGACCGAGCTGGTTGTGACTGAGTCGTCCCGGCTTGCTGGTCGTTCGGCGTTGTCAGTTCGTCTGCTCTATCGTTATCGGGTGGCAATTGTTGGGGTGTCCCGCGAGGGTCAGGAAATTCGTGAAAAGTTGCGAAATCTTGAGTTGCGGCCGGGTGATGTTCTCTTGTTGCTGGGGGATGAAGAGCGACTGGCAGATGTGACAAGCCGATTGCGGCTCTTGCCGCTGGCCGATCGTGGTCAGCGTGTGATCAAGCGAGAGAAAGTTTGGTTGGCCGTTGGTCTCTTTGCGGCCGCTATTACTGCGGCGAGTACCGGAATTGTCTATCTACCCATCGCATTGGGTTGTGTCGCTGCGGCTTACGCATTTTTTAATATTGTGCCCCTGCGAGACATTTACTATTCAGTTGAGTGGCCTGTAATTGTCTTGCTGGGTTCAATGATTCCGATCGGGTCGGCACTGCAGGCGACGGGCGGCACTGCGCTCATTGCGAACGGCATCGTGGATCTGTCCGCAGGCTTCTCACCGGCGATTGTTCTGCTGCTATTGGTCATCGTTACAATGACGTTGTCCGACGTCATGAACAATACGGCGACCGCGGTCATCGCCGCGCCAATCGCCCTCGAGATTGCCAATCGCCTGGGGGTTAATCCTGACCCATTCTTGATGGGCGTGGCGGTCGCGGCATCCTGCGCCTTCCTTACGCCGATCGGTCACAAGAACAACACGCTGATCATGGGGCCGGGCGGCTATCGTTTTGGTGACTACTGGCGCATGGGTTTGCCACTCGAAATCATCATCATTGCGGTGTCGGTGCCAACGATTCTTGCTGTTTGGCCTTTGTAGTTATGTAAAGCGATTGTCGCAAAAAAGCAGATTATTTGGTCACTTTTCGACACATTTGGTAGCCCGCTAGCAAGGCAATTTACTTCTCGCGGACCTCTAATTCTATGATTTTTAACGATTAAGTGCCCGAGCTTCTACGCGCGGTGAAGTTGGCACACACCTTGCACTTCTCTTTCAGTAACGAGCCAAGAGACACGGAGAGAATCATGGCAGAAGCGACTATTCAGGATTGGACCGAGAGCACCGTTCTTCTGAAGTACGAGGAGCAACGCGACGTAAAATACCGCGTCTATCGCGACAAGGCAGGAATCTTTCAAGAGATCTGCGACCGCAGAGGTGCGCCTATTCATACACTGGAGATTCCGGACGGCATGAAGCTGGATAAGAGCAGTTACGAAGTGATGCTGCGCTATGTACTCCTGGACGTCGTCGCGGCCTGATTAGTCTAAAGCGACGAAGCGTAAAGAGCAGCGCTACTAGATAGAAAGCTCACGCTGGCCCGGCTGCCAATGGGTCAGGTTAATATGGGCGCCGCCCATGCCGAGACCACGAACCCACTTTGCAGCAGCGTCCAGCGTTACCCAGGTTTTCACTTTGCCTTTTTGGGTCTCTGCTGTGATCGCTCCATTCGGGGTATTCGCCTCAACGTGGAAGCGTGCGCCGCTGGCGATAATGTTGATCTTTTTGATGGCGCCGGCGGCGACCATCGCTTTCAACATTCTTTCATCCATGTTCACTACTCGGGAAAAGGTCTGATTGGTCCGGAATTGGGATGCCTGCCTGATCACAATGGCGCCGAATCAAGACTTCCACCATATTGGCAACACTGCGATGTTCAATCGCAGCGGCTTCTCGCACAGCCTCCTTGATCGCAGGATTAATGCGTAGATTCAATGTGGAAATCTTGGTCTTCGTCATGCGTCGCATTGTACATTACAAAACAACAAAATGTAACGCAGTCTGCGTTAACAAATGATCAAACTGAGTGCTTCGCCACGGAATGGCTAGCGCATAGCCGCTAACTTGGTCGCATGACGCTTGAATTAATCATCCAAAATTGGGCCCTCGCGGTTGCCAGTGTGCTCGGCTTCGCCATCTTGCTGTTCGTCTTGTCCAGATTGTACGAGCAATCGGCCCAGGGCCGCCTTGGTGCCGAGGCAGGGGAGTTGCAGAAACTGCAGCGCGACTTGGCACGGGCTGAGCAGACACTGGTGGCGGCGGAGCAACGTCTCAAGTCACTTAGGGGTAAGGCAGATTCGGTCAAGCCACGGGCCCTTAGTGAAGCCGAGGAGGCCGTTCAGGACGCCAGTGCAATGCAGAAAATTATTGAAGACCAGATTCTGCGGACGAAAAAACGTGTCGGCGACGTAATCCTTGAGGAATTTTCGCCAAACCGGCAGGATGTGCTTCGAACCAAGTATCTGTAACGGAGCCCACAGATGGAACAGACGATTTTCATGATTTGTATGTTTATTGGCGTAGCTGCGACAGCGATGATCGCCGTGACCCTGGTCGCCATCGTTCTTGGTAAGGTCAAAGTCTGATTTAACATAAGTCAAGACCAGCTCCAGATCCTCTTCCTCAAATAGCCAAAATTCGGCGAGCCAGGCTCGGCGGATTGACTTTTTGCTCAAGAGATATCAAAATGATATCAAAATGAAGCGACCTAAAGAGCGATAAGGAGAAGACGATGATCCAGGAAAACAAACGTTCCGTGCCGTCTGGCTATTTGATGCTGGTTGTATTGGCAGTAGCTCAGATCGGCTTCGGCTATATGATCTACAAGTCAGCGGTTGAGATTTCGATTGCTGGAATTATTGGCGCAGCCATTGCGTCGATTATTACTGCCATTTTCTGGGCGGGGTTCTTCATGGTGCATCCGAATGAAGCCAAGGTTCTCCAGTTGTTTGGTAAATACTCGGGCACGGTGCACGATTCGGGACTGAAATGGGCCAACCCGTTCTATTCAAAGGCCGCTGTATCCACCCGCGTTCGCAACTTTGAAAGTGGCCGACTAAAGGTTAATGATTCGCGCGGCAGCCCCATCGAGATAGCTGCAGTTGTCGTCTGGAAGGTTTACGACACGGCGGAAGCTTTGTTTGAGGTCGATGACTTTGAAGAGTTTGTGCAGATCCAGAGCGAATCTGCATTGCGAAACCTTTCGACTACGTTTCCGTACGAACCACACGAGGGGGAGGGGGTGGCACTTCGCAGCCATCCAGCGGAAATCGCGCAGGCATTGCGTGAAGAAATTCAGGATCGACTGGAAACAGCTGGCGTAACGGTGATCGAGGCGCGCATCAGTCATCTTGCTTACTCGCCGGAAATTGCGAATGCGATGCTACGTAGACAACAGGCTTCAGCGATTATTGCTGCTCGCAAACAGTTGGTCTCTGGTGCCGTGGGAATGGTGGAGATGGCGTTGGACGAGTTGAAGAGCGGCAATATCGTCGAGCTTGATGAAGAACGTAAGGCCTCGATGGTCAGTAACTTGCTCGTTGTCCTTTGTGGTGAGGAAACGGCCAAGCCGGTCGTCAATACCGGCACGTTGTACAGCTAGCAGGAATACGACGGAGAAGGGCACAGGACCTGGGCGATGGCAGCACGAAAAGCATTTGCGTTGCGAATTGACGAAAAAACCCTGGCGGCAATGCATCGTTGGGCCAATGATGATCTGCGCAGTTTGAATGCGCAGATCGAATTCGTTCTGCGAGAGTCCTTGCGAAAATCCGGTCGCCTGTCAAAAAAAGAGGACACGCAATCTGAGTAACCTTTTGCGGTGGTGGTAGTATCGCTCGCATGCGTGCTTACCTCCCATTCATCCTGATTGGTCTCGCCCTTTTTACGGCGGGTTGTATTGCCTACGTCGCTTGGGAATTGTCCTCGGAAGATTCAGAGCCGGAAGACACAGAGGCTGACAAACAGTCCCGAAACTAGCGTCGCCTGCTGTTGCCTCTTTCCTTTCTGCCACCAGATGCGCTGGGACCCTGGTTTGGACCCGACTTGTTAGCCGTTGATTTAGGCGGTTTGCTAGTCCGCGCAGGTTGGCTTGATCGCGCAGGTTGGCTTGATCGCGCGGGTTGGCTTGATCGCGCAGGCTTGCTGGTCCGCTTGGGCTGACTTAATTGCTTGGGTTGGCTCGATCGCGACGGCTGGTGGGAGCGAGTCGGCGCGGTTGACCGGGTAGACTTATTCGAACGAATTGGCTGACTCGATCGGGACGGTTTGTTCGAGCGCGTAGGCTCAATCCCTCGCGCTGATCGTGTCGTCGTATTGGATGCAACTTGCCGCGGCGCCGTGTCAGTTCTTTCACGAAACTTGATTGATGGCTTGGACGACGATTCCCGGCGCGGTTTGATCGAACTTGTCTGGTTTGATGTCGTCGTTGATCGTTGTCGAAACTTGATGTCCGGCGATCTACTGGCGAATTTGGGCGACGAGTTCGATTGACGTATATCGGAGTTTCCGCCGCCGCCGCCGCCGCCGCCGCCACCGCCACCGCCGCCACCGC
>JBPCXZ010000074.1:0-3042 GCA_051008055.1 Woeseiaceae bacterium | reverse complement strand
ATTGCGATGAAGGTGCGCCTGAAAGCCTACGTGCTGGACACAAAGTACGAGAAAGATTTTCAGACCGACATCATGCTTCGAGCGCACCGTTCATTCGGCGAGCACGATATCCTGCCACCGGCCGCGCTAAAGGCATAGTTCTGCAGGGATTTCTATTCGTCGAGCGTTTCCGGTAGATTAACTCCAAATAACTTAAAAAGCGTGCAGAGGGAGGGTCCATTATGGAATCACAGATGACATTGAGTCTTCGTTGCGTAGTTGCCAGCGTTGCAGCATTACTTGCCGTCATGCAGGTAGCTTCCGCCCAGGACATGCGCCCGCAGCCAGGTGACGTCAAGGCCGAAGAGCCGCAATATTCGCCTTACGCAGGACGCCAATTCCCCACCAAGGTTCTTTTTGGTGATACGCATTTGCATACAGCGGTTTCTGTTGATGCCGGGACGATGAATACAGTCGGGCAGGAAGATGCGTTTCGCTTTGCACGCGGCGAAGAAATTACGACGACCCACGGGCTGAAAGCGCGACTGTCCCGACCATTGGATTTTATTGTGGTTTCCGACCATGCGGAAATGTACGGTTTGATGCCGCAGTTGAAGTCGGGCGATCCGACCGTTCTTGGCACCGACGTCGGCAAGCGCTGGTATGACCAGTTGACGACCGGGGACGATAAGGTTGTCTTCGATACTGCAATGGAGATCGTCCGGTCGCTCAGTGGCGATGTGCCGCCAATTGACAGCCCTCAGGCGATTCGCGACGCATGGCGAAATTACACAGCGTTGGCGGACCGATACAACGAGCCGGGTCGATTCAGCGCGATTATCGGTTTCGAATATACGACTAAAGGCGCGAACAACCTGCACCGGAACGTTTTGTTCCGTGGCGACTCTTCGGACGCGAACCAGACCGTGCCGTATTCCCAGTTTGACAGCAAAAATCCGGAAGACCTGTGGCGACACCTCGATGAGTTTCAGCAGCGCACAGGCGCCGCTGTGCTTGCTATTCCGCACAACGGAAATCTGAGTAATGGCGAAATGTTTTCGCTACGCACTGATGCTGGTAAGCGCTACACGCCTGAACTGGCACAGCTACGAAGGAAATTCGAACACATCGTCGAAGTGACCCAGATCAAGGGTGATGGCGAGGCGCATCCTTTCCTGTCGCCAAATGATGAGTTCGCAGACTATGAAACCTGGGACAAGTCGAATCTGAACGGCACGGTCGCTAAAGAGCAGGACATGCTGCAGTACGAGTACGCACGTGAGGCGCTGAAGAATGGCCTCCTGATGGAAGAGAGGCTCGGAGTTAATCCATTCAAGTTTGGCATGATCGGCTCGACTGATAGTCATACGTCGATGGCCACCGCCGAAGAAGAGAATTTCTTTGGCAAGCACTCCGGCGTTGAGCCCGAGCCGCATCGCTGGGAGCACATCGTAATCGAAGCGCCAACACCGGAGTTCACAGTCTACGGCTGGCAGCAAATGGCTGGCGGCTGGGCTGCGGTCTGGGCAACCGAGAACACGCGTGAAGCTATATTTGATGCGATGACGCGGCGCGAAACCTACGCTACGACAGGCAGTCGAATGGTTGTCCGGTTCTTTGGCGGTTGGAATTTCACCGAAAGTGATACGCAGACACGTTTGCCAGCAGGTGCGGGCTACGCAAAAGGTGTGCCAATGGGTGGAGATTTGCGCGGTGGCGTTGACGGCGCTGCACCGAATTTCCTGGTCGCTGCCGCGAAAGACCCGTACAGCGGTAACCTCGATCGGATTCAGATCATCAAAGGCTGGCTCGATGCAGACGGAGAAACTCAGGAGAAGGTATACGACGTGGTCTGGTCAGACGATCGCGAGCCTGGCGACAATGGCAAATTGCCGCCGGTCGGCAATACGGTCGACGTAGCGAATGCAACCTGGAGCAATTCGATTGGTTCTCCTGAGTTGATTGGTGTCTGGCAGGACCCGGATTTTGATCCGGATCAGCGTGCGGTGTATTACGCGCGGGTTCTGGAAATCCCGACACCAAGATGGACCGCGTATGAGGCTAAGCGATTTGGAATCGAGATGAGTGATGATGTGCCGATGACGACGCAGGAGCGAGCTTATACGTCACCGATTTGGTATACGCCGTAGATCCAGCAAGCTAGCCAGGCTTTAAGGGCGTTACTTAATGTCTGCGTCGGTACATGCACCAAAAACAGAATGTGTTATTCCGTCTTGAGCAATGGCTGCGGTAAATTGGCCCAAATCGTCTTCAATTAGAATACTGAAGGGTCGATTGTTTTCGATGCCCTGCAGAAACGTCCTGCCGTTTTCCCGGACGACATTCGCAATATCGCTACTGCGATTCTCCGCGCTCGCTTCGGTGGATGTTAGTTTTTTCTTCTTGAGATCCACGATTAAGAATTGTGGGACGTCTGAGTCGAGCACTGAAGCAGGGTAGCACTCGCCGTCTTCAGTGCAGAGCATTAGCTTTGACACAGAGCACAGCATTCTGTCGCTATCGGAAACATCGTCTGCTTGTGCGGCGGTAGTGGTTGCCAGAACTGCGACCATCGACAGCGCGCACTTCGATAAGATAGTTTTATATTTAGCTTGCATCAGGCTTCTCTCTCGTTGTTGAGCGGCTAGTACTTGGCCACATAGTCTTTGGCCTCCAGGCAGGCGGTGAACCCGTTCATGAACTTTTCAACTTCTTGTTCAGTTGCCTGTTCACTGGCTGCGGCTTGTTCCTCTACAGCCGCCGCCTGTTGATGCGCAGCCCTGTTACGGCGTCTTTGGGCCACAATACCTACCGCTGCACCGATTGCTGCGGATTCGCCGGCATCACCGCCGGTGACTTCACCGACTATAGCGCCTGCTGCTGCGCCACGCACGACTGTACCGTTTCGGCCCTGCGCATCTTCTGCTGCTTCAATTTGAGCGTCTGTTTGTTCAGACTTCTCCTCTTGTTGTTTGAGCAACTCAAATGGATCTTTGCCGGTGTTCTCGACAGCCCAGTTGTAGCACTCTGCCTCGTCTTTCGACTGTTGCGTGCTGTCCTGAC
>JBPCXZ010000073.1:0-4308 GCA_051008055.1 Woeseiaceae bacterium | reverse complement strand
AGGCGTTACAACCGGAATTGCGAGCTATCGATGCGTACAACGCACGCGAACCATTGATCGAATGGGTTCGTGGTTACGGGGTCACGACGGTGCACACCGGACACGGGCCTGGCGAAATCATCGCGGGCCAAACGTTGATTGCAAAGACAGCGGGCGACACGGTAGAGGAAGCGGTTATCAAACCAGTTGCAATGCTTGCAGCAACTCTCGGTCAGGGCGTTGTTGTGCGGTCGGACGGCTCCAGAAAGTCGCCGGGCAATCGCAGTAAGGCAATTGCCATGTTGCGAGCTGAGTTGATCAAGGCGAGAAGCTATCGCGATAAGTTGGTAGCAGCCAGCGACGATGACGAGAAGGATGCACCGGACCGCGACCTGCGCATGGAAACTTTAGCAACGGTACTGGCCGGCGAAACACCACTGCTCATTACCGTGCATCGACACAATGACATCATGTCGGCCCTGCGTATTGCCGAGGAATTTGAAATCAACGTTGTACTCGACGGCGCTGCAGAGGCTTACCTGCTCATCGACGAGATCAAGGCAGCCGGCGTTCCCGTAATTCTCCATCCGGCGATGGCGCGAGCTTCGGGTGAGAGAGAAAATCTTTCATTCACCACGGCTGCGACGTTGATCGATGCAGGTATCCCGGTGGCCTTTCAGAGTGGCTTCGAGTCGTATGTTCCAAAAACGCGGGTCGTTCTGTTCGAGGCCGCAGTTACCCTGCCGTACGGCGTCAGTTTTGATCAGGCACTCGCCGCAGTGACGATTGAGTCAGCCAGCATCCTGGGCATCGCCGATCGCGTCGGTAGTCTGGAAGTTGGCAAGGACGGCGACCTCGCGATGTACGATGGCGATCCGTTTGAATACACGAGTCGCGCAATTGGCACGATAATAGAAGGTGTATTGGTCAGCGAGTCCGAAGTAGCAGGGCCGCTCATCGGCGACTAATCGCAAGTACAATTCGCGCTCATAGATGGACGCTAACCCACTGAAATAGATACTAAATTTCGAGTGCTATGCTGTAGCGGCCGAATAATAAGAGCCAAACACCGTGAATTCCGAGCTTTTGCACGGCTTTCATCTCGGCGACCTGCACATCGACCCGGTTCGTGGACAGGTGTCAGGGCGCGGACGATCTGAACATCTAACGCCGAAGGCGGCGGAGGTGTTGCTTTGTCTGGCGCACCAGCCCGGCGAACTGGTGACTCGCGAAGAACTGCTCGAGACGGTGTGGGGTGCGGGCCAAGGCTCGCAGGAAGCGCTCGGGCACGCCATCAGCGATATTCGTCACGCCCTCGACGATCACGCCGACAATCCGGAATTCATCCAGACATTACCCAAGCGTGGCTTCCGGCTTTTGCAGGAGCCGGTTCCGGATGACGCAACGGGCGAATTGCCGGTAGCACCTGCCAGTGCGAATGGCTTCTGGCGGCGCATGATTCGGCGCGGAGTCATCCAGGCGAGTGCTGCTTACCTGGTGGCCGGCTGGCTACTCATTCAGGTCGCCGACATTACCTTCGCCAACATCGGCCTTCCCCACTGGTCCGAACAGTTCGTCACTTTCGTAGTGATATGCGGCTTTCCCATAGTTGTACTGCTGGCGTGGTACCTGGAATATGGTAATGGACTGTTCACACGGGATCGGGGCACACAGCGCAGCGGTTTGTTTCGTGGGCTGGAACGTAACTACGCCACCATCTTTGTCGCATATGGATTGTCGGCTATCGGGGTCGGCACCTATCACGCGCTGATCGGATTTGAGTCGCCGCAAAGCCGGCAGGCAATCGTAGAACATGTCGAGGACGCGGCCGTTCCAGTACTCGCGAACTCATTGGCCGCGTTGAAGTTGATCAGTATTGGCGGCGACGACAAATCACGGGCCTTCGCCGAGGGCCTGAGCGAAGACATTCTCGACGGGCTCGTGAGAATTCCGGGGCTGAAGGTGTCAGCGCGGGGCGATTCGTGGTCGATGCCACCCAACGCCTCGTCCGAGCAGGTACGGCGTCGGTTGCGAGTCGCGCATTACCTGGAAGGCAGTATCCGTTTTTTTGACGATAAGCTGCGCGTCGTTGTGCAGCTTATCGATTCGGACTCGGGCTTTCACGTTTTCTCAAGAAGCTTCGAGATCGAACTGGGCGGCATTAATGATATGCAAAAGGAGATCACAAAACTTGTAGTCGCGAATCTCAAGCCCGCGGTTGATCCAGATTCACTGAACCTCGACAGCATGTTCCTAAGAGCCCCAAGTGACGATGCTTATTATCTCTACCAGCTGGGGCGAGAGGCGCTTAATCGCCCGTCCTCCGTCGACAACATAAACGAGGCACTCGACTATTTCGACCAGGCTCTCGACTTCGATGACCAGTACCCCGTTGCATTGGCCGAGCGTTGCCGGGCCTTTGTGGTCCTGTACCGGCTGAACCCGGACAGCGATGCTATTTCGTCGGCCGAATCAGCATGCGCGCAGGCGATTTACATTGCGCCCAGGCTTCCCGTTGTTCTTAACAACACGGCTGACCTCTATCGGCGAACAGGCCGCTCTGGCGAAGCAGAGGATTTATATCAGCAGGTGCTTAACATCAACGCGCAGGACGCAACCGCGATGCGCGGCCTTGCGCAGATACGCCGTCGTGATCAACGCTTCGACGAAGCCGAGTCACTGATGCAGGAAGCGATTGACTTACAGCCCGGAAACTGGAGCGCGATAAACGGACTCGGCAATATGTACTTCGGCCTGGGTCGCTACGCCGATGCGATTGACGAGTACAAGAAAGTTGTCTACCTGAACCCACAGAACTACATCACGCTCGGCAACATGGCGAGTGCAAACATGATGCTGGGAAATTTTGGCGATGCGCGAGACGCCTTGCGGGATTCCATTGCGATTGAAGAGAACGCGACCTTTCAATCCAACCTGGGAATCGCGCACTACTACCTTGGCGATTTCAGTGCATCGGTCGTCGCGCATCGACGCGCAGTGGAGCTCGCCCCCGATTCAGCCGGCAACTGGATCGGACTTGCCGATGCTTTGTATTTCTCGGGTGACGAAACCTCCGCGCAGGACGCTTACGTCACAGCAAAATTGACAGCACTGGAACAACTCAGTGTTAGCCCTGACGATATCGAAGCGCTTATGTATCTCGCCTGGTCGGCTGCCATGACCAATGATATCGACGCAGCCGCCGCACATGCGCAGCGAATAGTCGAGATGGGCCCAGCTGACCCCTACTCCCATTATTTCGACGCCCTGGTGAAACTGAAGGCCGGCGACCCGGACGCAGCAATCGATGCGCTGGGACTGTCTGTAGAGACCGGTTATCCACTGGCGATGCTGGCGGCAGAACCTATACTTAGAGAGATTAAAGACGACCGGCGCTTTGAACGCCTGCTGGTCCGGACGAACAACTAGGAGAACAATCATGTCCATTCTTGTTCGCTACACTGCTGTTGCTCTGTGCCTCATGTTTGGCACTACTTCTGCGTACGCCACGCCCCCGGCCGATGACTGTCCGCCAATGTCTGGCGGTAATGCACTGAAACTCCAGATTGATCAGTATCACCTGAGCCTGAATAACAAGAAACCCATCTGTGTCGTCATTAACACTGACACGGGGGAAGGTACGGTGAATATCAAGATTCACAACCCACCGAGCGCTGATCACGACGTCCAGGCTGGCGACGTAACGGCGGGACAGAAAGCAGATTCCCCGCTCGAAATTACAGGCGTCAATACCGGAGGCAGTGGTAATAATGATGACCTCCTGGTACTGACCGTCAAGGAATTCGAAAGCGGTGGCGGACCCGATACCGATTGTGGCGATGAGTCCGGTGACGTCTGCGCAAGATTCTGGATCAAAGTTGCCGGTGTCGGTGAGCTCGACCCTAAAGTTCGTGTTGTCGAAGGTAGTGTGCAGATGGGTCATCATCAAGACATCTTGGGACAAGTAGTGAAAGATCTCGGCCTGACGCTAGAGCAAGCTACGACGATTCTTGAGTCACAGGAATACGGCGACAAATAAGACACCAGTGGTCCTTTAGAGGGCCACAAAGGTTACAATTCAGTTTCGCTAGCTTGCTCGGTTCAATAAAAATGACAATAAACTGGGTTCTCGCGGAAAGCTCGCGCATGCGCTATGCAGCCGGCTCTTCCATGTATTTTGCACAAGGTATTCCGTACGGACGGATGAATATCGCCGTGCCCGCCTGGCTCGCGAGCCAGGGTGTTGGTGCTGGCCAAATTGCGTCATTCCTCGCGGTCATTATCCTGCCGTGGGCTTTCAAGCTTCTGTCTGGCCCGCTGATGGATCGG
>JBPCXZ010000072.1:0-22668 GCA_051008055.1 Woeseiaceae bacterium | reverse complement strand
GATTCATCCATGAGCGCCGCCGTAACCTTCGCATCAATTTCATTCTCGGCATTCGCAACACCGACCAAAGCCAACAGAACGACCACTAGAACTGCTTTCATTACAAATTCCCTCAAATGATTAATTGTTTTCGGCCAGCTGCCTTATATCGGCGTGCCTGATCTGGAACGGGAAACAACTGACCTTCAAGTACTGTGGCGTAAACGTCGATGTCTTTCAATAGATGTCGAATCCGCCGCTTCCGGTGAGCGGCGGATTCGTTGTCAGCTTCCTAACGACCATAGAGTGGTCGCAGTGCTTCGGTGCTTTGCTATTTCGCGGGTACGGTCTGCTCGCCGCGATACATACGGTTGCTGCTGCAGGTCGAGACCTGGTCAAACTCATCGTCGAAGTCCGAATCTGCATCAGCGACTTTACTCCAGGTTACGATATCCGGATAAGTGTCAACCCACATGAAGCCACCCAGATCGCCGATCATGGTTACGACGAAGGAACTTGTGATTTCGTCAGAGCCGCCGGTTTCACGAGCCCATTTAAGCCACCTGGAATTGATTTCCATGGCGTCTTCCTGGGTGCTTCCCTCATTCAATGTGCAAGAGAACACGATCGAGACCGGATCTGCATGGGCAGCGGCCCCCAGCAGTAGGAATACCGAAGATACGGTGGCCAACGTCATTTTTCTCAACATGATTAAGTCCTTTTCTTGTTTTGGTTATCTCAACCTGAGTATAGAAGAGGGATTCGGTTTTGCTTGTGTTGCCTGGTGCCATGTTGATGATGGCGACCCGAATATCGAAGGATGCGACTATTTTGGACGTCGTTGGATACTCTTACATGCTGGCCGGTTGATTCGCACCAGATGAACCGTTAGCAGTATTCGAGCGGTCTTTCTATCGATAGGACTGAAAAACGCTCGCTTCGCCATCGTGATCGACCAGCAACACGTCGTAAGGATCCTTGACTCCGCCGTACATCGGTCCGTCCATACCAGGAGACCCTCGCGGCATGGCCGGTACTGAGATGCCGACGGCATCGGGTCGTTCGTCCAGCAAGCGAAGAATTTCCCGCACCGGAACATGACCTTCGATAGCGTATCCCTCGATCGATGCGGTGTGGCAGGACCCGTATTTAAACGGCATTCCCAGTCGAATCATCGCGTCGGTAGCGCCTTCGTCGTGGCTGGTGACCGAAAAGCCGTTGTCTTCAAGATAGGTGATCCAGTCCTTGCAGCACCCGCATGTAGGGCTTTTCCAGACGGTTATCGCCAATTCTGCTGCGATTGAACGACCCGGCACGGTGAACGGTGCCGCAATCAGTCCGCAGAGCATTGACCGAACAAACTGGCGTCGCTTCAAATCTGTGGTGTTTCGTTTACTCATGAGAGTCACTATCTCCAATACCGGTGGAAAATGGAGCGATGTCCATCACAGTCTGCCGACAATACTAACGCATGGACTGTCGATGTGGCGACGAAGCAATGATCGTCCAACTGTTATTTGCTTTATAATTCACGAATAAATCAAACCTTCGGAGCAGCAGATTGAACTTGAAAAGAAATAACTCTCATAGCACTGCAATCGCCGCGATCGTGGCAGGCGCAGTCTTGCTTGTGGCAGGCCCTGTCGCATTAGCTGACGACGACACCAAGCGCTCGGCAGGCGAGACCCTTGACGACACGACGATCAATTCGAGCGTGAAGGCCAATCTCACTGATAACGACGAGGTGCACGCTCGGAATATCAACGTCGAAACAAACCGGGCGCGCGTCGCATTGATAGGCTACGTTCGTTCCAAGGAGCAGCACGAATCGGCCATCGCTACCGCTGAAAGAACCAACGGAGTGGTCGAAGTCATCGACGCATTACTAATCGTCAAGGAAAAACGGAGTACTGGCAGAACGCTCGATGACCAGACTATCGAAACTAAGTTGAAATACAGTCTCACCGACACTGGTGCCGATCAGGCATTTGCGATGGTAACTGAGGTGCGAAACGGCGAAGTATTGCTCGGTGGCTTCGTTGAGAGCGAAGAGGTCAAGAAACGAGCGGGCGAAATCGCCGGCCATGTTCCCGGAGTAACGAAGGTGCACAATCGGTTGGCTGTGAAGTAATAATATTTACATCGAATCAATCGTGTGTGGGTAGGCGCAACCTGGCGGCGAAACCACCTTCAAGCAAGCCAAGATAGAGATAGTCATCCACCATTCGTGCGCCAGTGGTCATTCCCAGTTCGCCATCGCTGTCCTGAAGGACGCGGATAATCGAGCCGTCAGCGTCAAACTGAGCAACGATGCCGTGCTCAATAGGAGCGGGTCGGACAGAGGGTCCCAGCCGCCAAACAATCTTGCGCAGGAACGGGTAAGGCATAAGCGCTTCTGCAGGCACTCTCGGTGACGCGAAGGCAACCCAGAATGATCCGTCTTCTGCTGCTTCGATGTTGTCGGGGTACGCTGGCAGGTTTTCCAGAAACGGCTCAATTTCGCCCTTGTTATCACCGCTCAGCCAGAGACGATGAATCGCTGCTCTGCCCGTTTCGGCGATCAGAAGAAAATCTTCATCACGGGAGAGCGCCAAGCCGTTGGTGTACACAAAACCTTCAGCAACCTTCTCAACACCGCCATCGGGTGACCAGCGTGCGACGTATCCTGTTTTAGATTGCTCAAAGACCGTCATGACAGAGGTCGGTTTTGTGCCGCCCAAAGTCTTGGGATCAAAACGGTCGGTGGAGTTGGAAAAGTAGACTGTGCCGTCGGTCGCAACTGCCACCTGGTTGGCGTACACCACCGGAGCGCCATCGATTTCGCTAACAATGCTGTCGAGCCCACCCTCTTTCGACCACCGCATGAGTCCGCGAAAGCTGTCGGCGATATAGAGAGCGCCGTCTGGTCCTTCATCCAGCCCAAGTGGCCGTCCACCTAGCTCTGCGACCTTCTCAAATCGTGTGCCGGATAGCCGGAACAAACCCCCATGGACATCAGCGGTATAGATCTCCCCGTCCAAAACCGCTACATCCTCTGGGCCGTCAGCGCCGTCCGGAAGATTAAGGCGCTCTGCCTGTGCCAAGTATTGGTTCGGCGCAAACGTGTCGACCAGCCCGGGGTCGGGTGGCGGTTCATACTTCTCGGGTTGCAACGGGATCGGCCAAAGCAAGAGATAGGCTAAGCCGATAGTGATTAGGATCAATGCTAAGCGAAGTGGTTTGCGCATAATACGAGACTCCGCTCTGGGTTAGCACCAGTGGTTGAGCTTATCATCTGCCGGTTGGCCACTTTCGCACAAGAGCGGCCGTTTAAAATGTCCTATTCTTTGCACTTAACCAACGGTATTCGTTCGAGGTCACCGGCGGGCTCAAAACCGAATACCTGACCGTAGAAGTCCAATTCGGCGTTAAGCGCTTTGATCTTGTTATGCGGTTTCCGGAACCCGTGGCCTTCGCCTTCAAAGGCGATGTAAGCCACCGGCACGCAATTTTCAACCAACGCATCAAAAATCATCTGCGACTGGTTCGGCGGCACAACTTCGTCGTCTAAGCCTTGCAGTAGTAATAAAGGCTCTTGGATTCTGTCGATGCTGTGGATAGGTGACCGCTCCAGGTAGATCGATTTTTCTTCGGGGTAAGGGCCAATCAACTGATCGAGATACCGCGACTCGTACTTATGAGTCTCTTTCGTCAGAACCTCAAGGTCGCTGACGCCGAAGTAGCTTGCGCCAGCTTTGAACGTATCGCGGAACGCCATCGCACCGAGCGTTGTATAGCCACCGGCGCTGCCGCCACGAATCGCAACCCGGTCTGCATCAATGTAACCGTTATCCGCGAGCCATTGCACGCCATTGGAAGCGTCTTCCAAGTCGACAATGCCCCAGTTCGGGTACAGCTTCTTGCGAAACGCTCGGCCATAGCCGGTGCTGCCCCTGTGGTTAACATCAAAAACCGCAAAGCCACGGCTGGTCCAAAACTGGATTTCTGGCTCAAACTTTGACGTCGCTTTACTGACCGGTCCACCGTGAACCTCGACGATCAGCGGTGGCAAGGAACCCTCGTTGCCTTTGAAACTGGCGTTCCTGGGCGGATACAAGAAGCCATAAGCTTCCTCATTCGTCCCCGTCGGAAACGTGATGTAGATGGGTTCCGACAAGTTTTCTGCAGGAATCCTCGGGCCAGAAGGCTCATAGATTTTCTTGTAGCCGTTTCCCGTAATCGTGTAGATAGACTCCTGCGTGCTTGGTGTGGCGCCGCGAAAGTAAATAGCATCGCTTGCAACAGTCACGGAGTCCGCGCTTGAAAAGTGCTCGCCAATGTTTGTCATCTCTCCATTGGCCAGATCGACTCGTGCAACATGCGCCAAGCCCTTCTTCTGGTAGGTAATGATCGCCTCAGTGTCGTTCACAATCCCATAACTCTGGATTTCCAGCTCCTGGTCAAGCACGAGGGCCGGCTGGCCAGCAGGATTCAGCCGATACAGCGTCCACCAGTTATCGAAGTCGGCAACAAAGTACAACGTACCGTCTGCCGCGTACTTCGGTTGTTTGATCGAGACGCCGCCGGATTGTGGAACCTCGACAACGCTTCTCGCCGAACCATCTTCGGCGAAAGTCAGGACTCGCAGCTGCGTGTCGTCCCAGGGCATATTCGGGTGCGACCACGTGACAAACGCGACGGATTTCTCATCGGGCGACAACTCTGGAGTACGGACAAAATCTGTGCCCTGGAAGAGAATCGTCTCTTCGTCGCCGACGAGACTGATTGCAACCAGAGTATTGGTCGGCTCGCCAGCCTCGCGATGATCCTCGCGCACACAGAGAAGCTGCTTGTGCCTGCGGTCGACAACGCATTCCATGTAACGCAGCCCGTCGCGCGTCAATGCTTGCGGCTTGCTGTCGGCAGAGCGCAAGTAGATTTTTTGATCGCTGAACTCGGAATAGTAAATGTTGCCGCCGTCGACAACATACGGTCGGCCGCCGTACTCATGCACGCGGGATCGGATACTGATCGCCGAATCGGTCAGCTGTTCGGGGGTATTGTTGGCATTGAGCCTGACAAGAACGTTTCGTCCATCTGCAGACGCACGCTTCTCGATAAAATAAATCTGATCCCCATCGGCAAATAGTTCGGATACGTGATCGGTACCAGCGAAGATATCTGCCGCGGACTGCGGCGATTCCCATGCCCCGTACGGAGCCACTTCAGCGGCACCTCGTTGGTATGGAAATAGCACACAAGTAATCGCGAAGGCAGCCACGACCATGCCAAAGTTTTCTCTGAGTACGGGCAATGATCGTTGCTCCATCACTTGAAAATATTGCAAGGGTCAAATTCTGAAGTTTACGCGGATTGAAGATGGTCTGCTAACGACGTTGCAAACGGCTACAATCAAGTCGCGACACATAACAATAAAGAAAAGGGTCACGCAATGACCTCCAAGCAATTTCTTATCATTACTGTCGTCATAATCAATTTTGTGTGTTTCCCGCCGGTGAGCGTCGCTGCTGAGGCCGAATCTCCAAAAGCAGTTTTGGTCACCGGCACAAGTACGGGAATCGGCCGGATGATTGCTGAGACGCTCGCCACCGATGGTCACTTCCGAACAACTGGTGGAGATGCTGAAGGCGGCTACAGCCGCACAACGGGAATAGAATCAGGCGTTAATCGCTATCTGCTTCAGCACAGGCGCGGTGTCGGGTAGCACGCCACGCCAAATATTGAATGATTCGGCTGCTTGCTCTACGAGCATGCCCCAACCCATCACTGAATTAACGGCATTGTGCTCCCGTGCCCAAACGCTGAATGGTGTAGGACTTAGTCCGTAGGACAAGTCATAGCAAAACGTACTCTCGCGTACGGCAGATGCTGGGTACGGCGGTGCCTGTCCCTTTATGCCAGCTGATGTTGCGTTGATAACCAAATCGTAAGCCCGATCGATGGGAATCGCGCTAAAGCGGCAAGCGGTGACAGGACCCAGCTGCGAAAATTCGGAAACGATCTCCTGGGCACGACCGAGTGTGCGGTTTGCAATACACAAGCTCGCAGGCTCCATTTCAAGCAACGGTCCAACAATGCCGCGGGTTGCACCACCGGCGCCGAGAATCAGAATGTTGGCTTTCTCGAGATTGAGATCGAGATTAACCACAAGATCGCGCAACAGGCCGATACCGTCAGTGTTCTCACCGTGAATCTCGCCATCAATGAACGATAAGGTATTAACGGCACGGGCAAGACGTGCCCGATCACTCACGTGGTCGCACAACTTCGCAACTTCCTGCTTGTGTGGCACCGTAACGTTCAGGCCCTTGCCACCGGTACGTTGAAATTGGCGCACGGCTGTTTCGAGGTTTTCCGGCGCGACTTGTAGTAACTCGTACTGCAGTTGCTGTTCGGTCTGAATAGCAAACAGGCGATGAATTACCGGCGAACGACTGTGTGCCACGGGGTATCCCATGACACCGTATCTATCGATAGTGGTGGTTTCGGCGTCCAAGAATTGAAGTATAACCTTAGTCCGCTAGCCAGCGAGCAGCGTCTACCGCGTAGTAAGTCAAAATCGCTCTAGCTCCTGCACGCTTCATGCACAGCAGTGCTTCGAGTGCACATTTCTGCTCGTCCAGCCACCCATTTGCGCTCGCTGCCTTGAGCATCGCGTACTCGCCGCTGACGTGATACGCGAACGTTGGCACGGCAAAAGTCTCCGAGACGCGACGCACAATATCGAGATACGGCAGTGCCGGTTTGACCATGACGATATCAGCGCCTTCGGCGAGATCGAGTTCGACTTCGCGCAGTGCTTCATCGCCATTGGAAGGAGCCATCTGGTAGGTGGACTTGTCGCCGCCGGCAAGATTGCTGGCCGAGCCTACCGCGTCGCGAAACGGCCCGTAAAAACTCGATGCATACTTGGCAGCGTAAGCCAGGATCATCGTATTGCGATGACCCACATCCTCGAGTGCTGCTCGAATAGCACCAACGCGACCATCCATCATGTCTGATGGCGCAACGATGTCAGCGCCCGCCTCGGCATGTGACACAGCCTGGCGCGTTAGCATCTCCACTGTTTCATCGTTCAGTACATAGCCGGCATCGTCGATGATGCCGTCCTGGCCGTGGGTAGTGTACGGGTCCAGGGCAAGGTCGGTAATGACAGCGAGATCCGGGAAAGCGGCCTTGATCTGGCGCACTGCATGCTGCACCAGCCCTTCAGAATTCGCGCATTCGGCGCCGTCCAGCGACTTTTTGTCTTCGTCGATGACCGGAAAGAGCGCAATCGCGGGAATTCCCAGTGCCACAACCTCTTTCAGTTCCTCGAGCAGCTTGTCGACGGTCTTGCGCTCAACCCCGGGCATCGAAACCACTGGTTCCGTGCGGTTTTTGCCTTCCAGAACGAAAACCGGGTAGATCAAATCGTCTGCACTTAAGGTGGCTTCGGCCACCAAGCGACGCACAGCCGCCGTGCGACGAGTCCGTCGCATACGTGTTGCCGGGTAGCCTGGGGTTTTATTGCCGCTCATATTTAGTCTAAATTACCTGAATGATCCTGATTTTCCCTGTATTTGGGGTGGGATTCCACGCTTGAATCACAGTTTTTGGCGCAATCCGTAATAATTACAAGAACAGGCGGGTCTTCTCGTATGCAAAGCAGCAATGCCGACATTGTTCGGCGCAAGAGATTTGATCAGATAGTGGGTGTATTTCACCAGGATATGTATCGCTATGCCGCCTGGTTATGCCGGGACAGGGCTATCGCGGAGGATGTCGTCCAGGAATCGATGCTCAGGGCATGGAAGTCGCTGGAGGCACTGCGCGACGACTCGGCCGCCAAGCCCTGGTTACTGACGATCGTACGACGGGAAAATGCGCGCTACTTTGAGCGCAAAAGACTGGAAACGGTCGACATCGACAACCTGACCGCATCTCAAGCTGCCTTGCTGGCGGAACAGCCAGATGATGATCTTGGCGATATGCGTGCGGCGATTTACGCGCTGGACGACGATTACCGCGAACCGCTGGTGTTGCAGGTCCTGATGGGCTTTAGCACCAACGAGATCGCAGAACAGATGGAATTAAAGCAAGGCGCGGTATTAACGCGGCTACACAGAGCAAGGGCAAAGCTCAGAGACGTTATGCAAGAACAGGAAGTGCAATGAATTGCGATGACTATAAACAAGCTATTGGAGCGGACCCAAAATTCGACGGCGGTGCAGAGCACCTCGTTGGGTGCGAGTCATGCCAGGCTTATCGTCGCGACATGGTGGCACTGGAACAGAAGATCAGCGGCGCGTTGGTGCTTAATGTCCCCGACCTGCAGATGCCAGAGCTTGAAGACATTGCTACCGAGAAGGTCGTATCGCTGGCCGCACGGCGTAAAATTATGACGCCTGTTTGGTTTGCAGCTGCTGCGACAGTACTGGTCGCTGCATTCATCGGCGTTCGGTTCGGGTCCGCTCCAACATACGACTCGCTTGCTGATGAAGTGCTGGCGCACATCGAGCATGAGCCGGCTGCACTGATACCCACCAGTCAAAGAATTTCAGATGAGCACTTACAGAGAGTCGTGCCTGCCACGATCGCGGAGCTTGACCACAGTGCTGGATTGATTACGTATGCCGCAACCTGCCCAATTAGCGGCTACGACGCGCCGCACCTGGTAATCCAGGGAAAAAGCGGCCCAATTACGATCATGTTATTGCCAAATGAAAGGATCGAAGCGGCAATTACATTGAACGATGAGAATTCCCATGGAGTCATATTACCTGTCGGTGAAGGCAGCATTGCCATCGTCGGCGCGCGGGAAGAAAAGCTGGAAAATGTACAAAGACAAATATTGCAATCGGTGACGTGGGAAACCTGATTCCGCCTTACCAAATAACCTGAGTAGGAGAGAGAAAATGTCGGACAAGAAAGTAGCTAAACCTGTTGCGCTGGCCGTTGGTGCTGCGTTGGCTGGATCATTCGCACTTGGCTCAAGCATTGCCACGGCGGAAGTCGTTGACAGCCCATTTGCAATGACCACTCTTAGTTCTGGCTATCTGCTGGGCGAAGAAGGCTCATGCGGTGGTGACAAGGAAGGTAAGGGCGAGACAGAAGGCTCATGTGGCGAAGGTAGCTGCGGCGGCGACAAGGAAGGCAAGGATCATAAAGAAGGTGAAGGCTCCTGCGGCGAAGGTAGCTGTGGTGGCGATAAGGAAGGCGAAGGTAGCTGTGGCGAAGAGAAAGATGCTGAAGGTGCCTGCGGTGAAGGTTCTTGCGGCGGTTCTATCTAAGAATCACGTAACTTGCAATTCGCACAAGAAAGCCCGCGCATCGCGCGGGCTTTTTTTTGGTAGATTGTTGGGATGACCAAGAAGATTACGCGATGTCGCTGGGCCGAGGGCGTTAGTGACACCTATATCGAATATCACGACGATGAATGGGGCGTGCCGGTCTATGATGACCGCGTCCAATTTGAGTTCCTGATTCTTGAAGGCGCGCAGGCAGGCTTAAGCTGGTCAACTATTCTCAACAAACGTGCAGGCTATCGAAAACACTTCGCAGACTTCGATGTGCAAAAAGTCGCACGATTCACGCCAAAACGTATTGAGAAAATTCTGCAAGACCCTGCCGTCGTGCGTAACCGTCTGAAAGTTGAATCGGCGGTCAGCAACGCCAAAGCCTTTATTGCCGTACAAGCGGAGTTTGGCAGCTTCAGTGACTACATCTGGGGTTTCGTTGGCGGCAAACCAATTCAAAATAATTTCAAGAAAGACGGCGACGTGCCGGCGACCTCGCCGGAGTCCGATGCGCTGAGCAAAGACCTGAAAAAGCGAGGCTTTCGCTTTGTGGGCAGCACCATAATCTATGCACACATGCAGGCGACGGGCCTGGTAAACGATCACGTTTCCGCTTGTTTTAGACACAAGGCCTGTGCAAAGCTCTAGTTCTCGACCATTTTTATAGAAAAAAAAGGGGGGGGATCGCTATGTCTGATGCAATCGATGGCAAGCCCAGCACGAATTTCTGGCTCATCGGCGGTGCCGCACTGATCTGGAATCTTATCGGCCTGGTCATATACGTCGGTCAGGTTTCGATGTCAGCAGAATCGTTGGCACGGCTGACTGAAGATCAACAGGCGCTAATCACGTCGACACCGACGTGGGCCAACGCCGCATGGGCGATTGCGGTTAATGCTGGTGTCTTCGGCAGCTTGCTGCTGTTGCTGCGCAAGACCTGGGCAATTCCGATGTTTGCGCTTTCACTGGTCGCAGTCGTTATTCAGGACATTGAGGCGTTCGTGTTGCGCGATGCGTTCGGCGTACTGGGTGTCAACAGCCTGCTAATTCCAACAATGGTATTTGTTATAGCCGTCGCGCTGTTGTTGTATTCGCGTACAGCGAAGAGTGCCGGCTGGCTCAACTAGTTAGCGATTCGAATCAGAGTGATCGACGATACGCCTTGCGGCGTATTGTGCGAGATTCCGCCCAGGTAGATCGTATCGTCCAGGAGGCCACTCCAGTCAACGGTGATGGTATCGGTTGTGCCAGCAGTGGCAAATGACGGGCCGCTGACGGTCATGTTGCCGGCATTATCATTTAAACCGAACGACCAGCCCAACAAGCGATAAATAGCGCCAGGCCCACCGGCGACTTCGTCTGTCTCGAAGCCGTGTACGAGTGCGAGGTAGCGCCCGGCTGGCGGATAGAAAAGGTTGAACTCTTCCTGCGATGTTGGCTCGCCACTGTCACCGATTTTCACGCAGTTAATATTGTCTGCGCAGTAGTAGACGTACAGGTCCAGGTCATCGTCACCATCGGTAAGCGCGTCGAATAGCGCTAATCGCAGGAAGGCCTGATTGGCTGCCACGTTAAACAGGTGTGGCGTTACGCCGTTGTCGAAGCGGAATGTAAAAGTCTTGGTTGGGTCGTTTTCGACATAGGCGAAGTTGTTATCCGCTTCATCGTTTACCCCGTCGCCGATTACGGCTGGTAGGCGCAGCCCATGAACCCCTGGCGAATATGGGCCGGTATAACCAAAGTCGACAGAGAAAGAGACACTGCCGCTGCCACCCAGTCGCGTTATCTCCGACGGCGCGGTAACCGCCGCCGGCCTTATCGCGAGCGGACTGTAGATTTCTCTTTCATTGCTGGTCCAGGTCAGAGAACCGAATCGCCACAGGTCGAGTGGGCCGGACTCGTACGTAAAAATGACATCAAAACTGACGGTCGCACCAGGTGGTACCGTGAGACTGGTCGGCACGACCGAAACCTGTACGCCCGACGGAGGCACGACCATGGCGGTGTACGTTGTCGCCACGTCGCTGACGTTGGTGACCTGCCGGGTCACTATTTGCTCGCCGGAAAGGTGCGCGATGGCGATAGCTGGCTGGTTCAGATCTTCTCCTTCAAAGGAGTAACCGGCCTGGGCCAATTCGGCGCAGCGTTCGGGCGATAGCGCTGGTGAGGCGATGCCACAGGCGAACGCGTCGAACTCGTCGTTGCTTACGTCGTAAATCAGGCCCGGGTTGGCCGCATTGTTTGGCACGATATGGCCGGCACCGAAATCAAACGGGGTGGCCTGGGTTTCACCATCAGCCAATGTCACATCCTGGCGCGCAGTCGTCATCAAGGCTGACTTTATGGCAGCTGGACTCCAATCCGGGTTGGCCTGCAGGAGTAAGGCCGCGACTCCGGCAATGTGCGGTGTCGACATCGACGTTCCGGATAGGTAAGCAAAGTTTTCTCCTTTGGTCGCGTTGACGGCATCCGGGGTAAAACCGGCAAGAATATTGACACCCGGTGCGGTGACATCGGGTTTCAGTATGTTGATGACCGGACCCAGCCCGCGTGAGGAGAAGGAGGCCATCGAATTGCCGGAATCGTTTTCTTCGAGAAACAGGTTCTTGTCGAGTAATACAGTTACATCCGGTAGACGGTCGAGTTCGGCAAGGATCAGGTTGCCGTCAGCCTGGCCAATCATGACAGCCGGTATATCGACGGCGCCTTCGTCGCCGTTCATAACAATTGGGTCGCCAGCGATGTTGTAAATTACAGCAGCGACTGCGCCTGCGTCTTCCGCATTGGCAATCTTGATCTCGAAATCACAACCGCCGCGTTGAATGAACGCGATCTTGCCTGTCACATCGCTCCGATTGACCAGCTCTTCGCAGGCATCGGAAGCGGTATCGGTTTCGTCGTCGACCAGCACGAGGCTACCGTCAATCGGCCCAACAGAATCAAGCGCCGGTGTGAAGTTGGCTTCCTTGGCGACATACAAGCCGGCGATAGTCGATGGCGTCAAAATTTCCATCGCCTCATTGGTTGTATTGCCGTCACGGGTCGAAGCGGCCGCTGTGATTACCCATGGGCCGCCGGCAGGCGAACCGATGGTGCTGCGACCGGGCCCCTCGTTACCGGCGGCGACGACCGAAAAAACGCCCGCCTTGGTAGCGGCCATCAAGGCGATGTCGTCCGGTGCCGTGATCCGCGTCTGTGAACTGCCAACAGAGTAGTTGATGATATCGACGCCGTCGGCGACTGCTGCATCAATCGCATTCGCCAGATCCGATGTGTTGCAACTCGCTCGTGTGTCATCCGGACGCAACCAGCAAGCTTTGTAAACTGCTACGCGAGCGGCAGGCGCGACACCTGCGATACGACTGATAAACGAGCCAAAGATCGAAGCCTTAACGCGATTACCCGCAGCAGTTGTTGCCGTGTGTGTGCCGTGTCCGTCGACATCTCGCGCCGACATGATTTCGCCTTCATCAATCGGGCCCGTGGCTTCGGCCCCGGCCGAGAAGTAACGGGCGCCGATAATTTTATTGTTGCAGTCCGTTTCGTCGAACTGCTCGCCGGCCTGACACTCGCCTTGCCAGTCTTCCAATGGGTCAAAAAGGACGACGTCATCGCGTTTTTCGTAGCGGCGGCAAAGCCACAGGCCGAGAAATGTGTTTTCCGCCCAGTCGCTCAGGCACATGCTCGGTCGGTCGGCCTCTTGTGTGTCCTGCAGCGCCGGGTGCTCCGGCGCGATCCCGCTATCGATCATTGCAATAATTATATCTTTGCCGTCCAGACCAAGGTCGGTGCGCAAACCGCCATCGCCATCGAGCAAGCCAAGAAAGCCAACGCTGTGGTTGGTCGTCAACGGACGAATCTCGTCTTCCCAGACTTGCAACACTTCCGGCTGTGCCTCGAGCTTGTGTGCCTGCGAAGGATGCATGCTGGCGGCGAAACCGTTCAGGCCGTACTGGTAGCGATACACGAGCTCAGCGTCCGGCCCGGCTTTTGCAAACACCCTGTCCTGGGTTGCAGCAAGCTGTGCGGCATAGGCCTGGATTTCGGGCTGGGACTTGTCGAAGCGACTGGTCTGTCCGCTGGCCTTTCGCGCCAATGCCCGCGTCTTGGCGTGATAGTTGGCGGCTGCCGGCTCCTTTAGCTGCACGATGTAGACTTTTCGGGCCTGTTCTTCCTCGCTGTCAGCCAGACGAATACCGCCGAGGCTGCCGGCATGCTGCAAACTTGATTTGTCCTCGGCCGCGACCGAGCCGACCAGGAGCAAAAGAACCGTCGCAAATCGCAGAGAGGTCATGCGTCGTTCTTGTATCCGGCAACTTCGTCTTCAGAGTAATCGACACCGAGACCGAGTGCGATTCGGTTTACGAAATTGAAGTAAGCAACAATCATCGTGATGTCGAGAATATCTTTGTCATCAAGACCAACTGCGCGCAACTCACCAAGGTCGCTCTCGGTCATCGCGCCAGGAGCGGAGGTCAGTTTTTCGGCATGGCGGGCGATGTTGCTGAGACGAGGCTCCAATGCTTCGAGCCCATCTGCCTCGACCAGCATATTCAGGACATCGCCTTTGATGTAACGACTCAACGCATGCGCATGATGATTGACGCAGTACGGACACTCGTTGGTTGCAGATACGACGACAGCGATTGACTCGCGTTCTGCTCGACTCAGGCCTGACTTGCCGAACATCAAAGTCATATAAAGATCAATATGATTCGACATTGCCTCGGCATTGAGGCTATGCACTTTAAGGATGTT
Source organism: Woeseiaceae bacterium (assembly GCA_051008055.1). Taxonomy (GTDB): domain Bacteria; phylum Pseudomonadota; class Gammaproteobacteria; order Steroidobacterales; family Woeseiaceae; genus UBA1847. Next base: position 8,653 of record JBPCXZ010000072.1, on the reverse strand, counting down.
GGCAACCTTGCCGCGCTTCTGAATCAGCTCGGCATAAATCTCCGCAAGGCGGCCGCCGGCATCATTTTCGTCGATTTCTTCAATCCATGGCATGGTCTGACGTTACCACTCGGGCCATTAGGCCTCAATGTTCAACCAGTCCCTCGGCCGCAGATACTCGTCATACAGTTTTTTCTCGGCCGAGCCTGCCTCTGGTTGCCAGTTGTATTCCCAGCGAACGCGCGGCGGTAATGACATGAGGATTGATTCGGTGCGCCCGCCGGACTGCAGACCGAAAATCGTCCCGCGGTCATAAATCAGGTTGAATTCGACGTAGCGTCCGCGCCGATACAGTTGAAACTCGCGCTGTCGGTCACCGTAACGATGTTTGTTGCGGTTTTTGACGATCGGGGAGTATGCGGGCAGGAAGCTGTCACCGACCGAACGCAGGAAAGCAAAACTGTCTTCAAATCCGGCTTCGTTGACGTCATCAAAGAACAATCCGCCGACGCCGCGGGTTTCATTACGGTGTTTCAGGAAGAAATACTCGTCACACCATTTTTTGTAACGTGCATACAGGTCGTCACCGTGTGGGTCGCAGGCGTCCCGGGCGACTGTGTGCCAGTGTACGACGTCTTCCGGAAACGGATAGTACGGCGTCAGGTCGAAACCGCCACCGAACCACCACGCAGCTGGCCCCGCGTCCGGGTCTCCTGCGGAGAAGTAGCGAAAATTGGCATGTGTCGTTGGCACGTAGGGGTTATGCGGATGAATAACCAGCGATACGCCGACCGCCTGAAAACTCTGGCCGGCTAGCTCCGGCCTAGCCTTGGTCGCAGACGGCGGTAACTGATCGCCGAAGACGTGCGAAAAACCGACGCCCGCTTGTTCGAAGACCGCACCGTCACTTAAAACGCAGGAGAGTCCGCCGCCGCCGCCGGCACGCTCCCAAGCGTCGCGCTGAAACGTCTGCTTGCCGTCCAGCTGTTCCAGTTCGGCGACGATTCGATTCTGCAGCGACTGCAGATAGTCCTTTACCTGATCGAGTTCATTCATGGGATTACCGCAGCTTCCTGCCAGATTCCAGATCGATGATTTCCGAGGGGCCGGACAATGGTCCACATTCCCCAGGCACGATGTAGTCTACACGCCCCGCGAACTCCCGGCTAAGCGCTGCCCGGTCAGTCACGGTCGGCTCTCCAGCGAGATTGGCGCTGGTTGAAACGAGCGGGGATTCTGCCGCAGCACACAGCTCACGTGCCACCGGGTTACTTGTGATTCGTACGGCGATGCCGGCATGTTCGCCGCGCACCAACGCTGACACGTTCTCGCTCGCCGGAACAATCCAGGTGATGGCCAGATCAGGTTTCGGGTCGGGTATGTCGTCTGTTGCAACCGCAACCCAGTCCCGTAGCTGATCCTTGCTTGCGGCGATCAGGATCAGACCTTTAGCGACATCGCGTTGTTTAATGTCCAGCAAGCGCTGCACGGCACCAGCATTGTCGGGCAGGCAACTCAGACCGAAGACGCCTTCGGTCGGACAGGTGATTACGCCGCCCTTCCGTAGAATGTCAACGGCTTGTGCTATTGGGTCTTGAGACATAGTTGCTTCGGTCCACCGGGCACCAGCTACTGTACTGGCAGTCATTGTGCCTCAAAGAACAGTCGAAAAAAAAAGGCCCGCAAAAAGCGGGCCTCAAAATAGCCTTCCTGCCTGGGGGGTAGGAGAGACCGGTGTTTACTCAATGCCGACGTCTATGCGCTCTCGGTTAGACGAGCAAGATTGATTTGTGCTTCACGAATGCCCGAACCGGTTTCGATGGCCGCTTCGAAATCGTCACGTGCCATGTCCGGTTTGTCGTTGATGAAGTTGACCACGCCGCGATTGGAAAGAGCGACAGCGAGCAATCGGCTGTAGTCGTTCGCGACCGTACGACCTTGCTTTGCACTATGCTTCTTAGCCATCAGGCGCTGAATGCGCGTCACGGCCGTGTTGCAGGCCGTTTGTGCTTTATCCGCGTCACCGACTTTCAGGTACGACACGCACAGGTTGTTGGCTGCGTAGAAACCGCGAATACCCTTTGTTCCTGTCTTCTCAAGTTCCGCGATTGCACGGTCGTACTGCTCACGTGTAATCGTTTTGCCTTGTGCAGCATCGCTGATAAACGCAACGGTCAGTCGCGGGCTATCCGATTCAGCGGCAGCAGGCACGGCAACTAAGGACAGTGCTGCTGCGACGCTGCAGAATAAATATTTTGAACTGTACTTTTTTAACTTCATGGGTGTCTCCAAGCGAATTGACAAAATCGTCAGTTCGCAAGATAGGCCCGTATCGAGACAGCGACAAACTAGAAAAAGTTGTCTTTGAGATGAATAAAATTCAGGCTGCTGCGTTGAATGTCTGTAACACCCATTGGCGAAGCTTTTGGACTGCCTGTTTTTCGCGATCTTCCATACTACAGACAAAGTAGAACGACTCGTCGGTGACGAGTTCCTCAGAGGCCAGTCGAACAAGAGCGCCGGAGTCAAACCAGGAGTTACTCAGTTGCAGCGGTACCAGTGCGACACCAAGTCCACGCTCAGCGGCGCGGGCGACCGCGATCATCGAATCAAGTCTGACCAGGGCTGCGTTCTCAGGCAGCTCAATTCCCGTTTCCTTCTCCCAGTCGCGCCATGCGTTCGGTCGGCTGTCATGCAGTATGCGAGTGAAGCTGCCAGTTAGGTTTCCGTTCTTGAGTTTGAGCTCACGGCGCATCTCTGCCGACGCAGCTGGAACTAACCGCAACGGAAACAGCTGATCAGAGTGCAGGCCACGAGGTGGTCTTTTGAAAACGCGAATAGATGCATCCACACTGGCCGGATGTTTTTCGCCGGATTCATCGCTGGTATCAACCTTGATATCGATGTCAGGATGCAACTTCGTGAACTCAGCAAGGCTTGGCACAAACAATTCGCTGGCAAAGAACGGTTGTACCGAGATGCGTAGTGAATTACGCACGTTGGTGCGTCGATGTTTTAGCGCCAGACCATCGAGCTTCTCAATCAGCGGGTTAACGTCCTCAAAAAGCGAAGACCCGGCTTCAGTTAGTTTGACGGACCGTGTCAATCGGTCGAACAGCTGCTCGCCAAGCTCCTGTTCCAGGTTCTTGATCTGGTGGCTGACGGCAGATGCCGTAATGAACAGTTCATCCGCGGCATCTCGAAAGCTGCCGTATTCTGCTGCGACACAGAAAGTTCGCAGGCCCCTCAGCGAGAGGCGTTGTTTGGTAGACACTGTAATAATTCCGTAGCGGTAGGATTGTCGAAGAAATAGCTGCAAGGGGCGTGCCAATGTCAGGCAGCGCGCATCCTTATTAAACGGGCTTAGATAGGTTTGTTTCGCACCAATTCAGTGCATGCGGAAAGTTTCGCGAGCCAAGAGAGTGCGTCGGCCCGCTCAGGCGATTCTAGCTCTCGGCGTCTTTGTCGACGGCTTTCTTCTTGGCCTTCTTCTTGGTTTTTTTCTTGGCTTTTTTCTTAGCCTTCTTTTTGGCCTTTTTCTTCGCGGGCTTCTTCTCAGCGGTTTTCTTCTTCGCCTTCTTCTTGCCACGCTTGCCGCGTACCGGCGCGGCCGCCAACAACTCAATGCACTCTTCGAGCGTTAGAGATTTTGGCTCGCGGTCCTTCGGTACCCGTGCGTTCTTTTCCTTGTTCGTGATGTACGGCCCGTAACGTCCATTGAGAACCTGAATGCCGTGTTCCTCAAAGTCGAGGATCAGGCGATTTGCGTCTTCGATCTTCTTCGCCGCGATGAGTTCCAGGGCGCGGGGTAATTCGACGGTGTACGGGTCATCTTCTTTCATCGACACGTACTTGTCACCGTAGCGAACATATGGCCCAAATCGACCGACGCTGGCCGAAACGGGCTCGCCTTCTTCGGTCTCGCCAAGCTTTCTCGGCAGCTTAAATAGCTCGAGCGCGTCTTCCATCGTGATGTCGGCCATCTTCTGGCCCGGTCGCAAGCCGGCGAACTTGGGCTTTTCTTCGTCGTCCTTCGTGCCGATCTGTACAAAAGGTCCGTAGCGGCCCATGCGTACTGTCATCGGCTTGCCACTCTTCGGGTGGACGCCAAGCTCGCGAGCCTGTGCTACCTGTTCGCGGGTGACGGACTCTTCTTTATCAACACAGAGCTCTTTGAAGGGCCCCCAGAAGTCCGCAAGCACGGGTACCCAGTCTTTTTCGCCGAGTGACACGGCATCGAGGTCGTCTTCGAGCTTGGCGGTAAAGTCATAGTCGACATACTGCGCGAAGTGATCGGTGAGAAAGCCATTCACAATGCGGCCGATATCGGTTGGGAAAAAGCGCTTGCTCTCGATCTCGACGTACTCGCGATTCTTCAATGTGGCGATGATGCTGGCGTAGGTGGAAGGCCGGCCGATACCGTATTCTTCCAGCGTCTTAACCAGGCTGGCTTCCGTAAAGCGCGGCGGTGGATCAGTGAAATGCTGATCAGCACGCAACTCATCAAGCTTGATGACGTCGCCTTCGACCACTTCAGGTAGTAAACGATCGCCGTCATCATCTTTGGCCGCGTCGTCCTGGCCTTCCTTGTAAACAGCCATGAAGCCCGGCTCCACGAGCACAGAACCGTTGGCGCGGAAACGGTGGCCGTCGTCAGGATCGCCCGCAGCCAGCTCAATCGCAACGGTGTCGAAGATCGCCGGAACCATCTGGCACGCCATGGTGCGCTTCCAGATCAGCGAGTACAGCTTGAGCTGATCCTCGTCGAGCGAGTCTTTCAGTGACTCGGGCGTGTGTCGTACCGATGTCGGCCGGATAGCTTCGTGCGCTTCCTGCGCGTTCTTCGCTTTGGTCTTAAAGACGCGCACGTCTTCTGGCACATTCTCCTTGCCGTAGCGCTCGGCGATCAGGTCACGGATTTCATCAAGTGCGACGTCGGCCAGCGTTACCGAATCGGTACGCATGTATGTGATCAGGCCGACCTGCCCTTCGCCAGGGATCTCGATGCCCTCATAGAGTTTCTGTGCAACCCGCATCGTCCACTGCGTGTTGAAGCCGAGCTTGCGCGAGGATTCCTGTTGTAGCGTCGATGTCGTAAACGGTGCGGTCGGGTTTCTGCGGCGTTGCTTCTTGCTGATGCTGACGGCAGTCAGCATCCCTTTGGCGGCATCCGTAATAGTCTTTTCGACGTCCCGTGCCGCGTCTTCGTTTTCAAAGCTGAACTGCTCGACCTTTTCGTTCTTGTAGGACACGAGCCGCGACAGGAACGGCTGTTCCTGCTTGCTGACGTCCGCCTCGATGCTCCAGTACTCGCGTGGTTTGAACGCTTCAATCTCATTCTCGCGTTCGGCGATCAGGCGCAGAGCGGGGCTTTGTACACGACCGGCCGACAGGCCGCGCTGTACTTTCTTCCACAGCAATGGCGAAAGATTAAAACCAACCAGGTAGTCGAGTGCGCGACGGGCTTGCTGTGCGCCGACGAGGTCTGAGGAGATACCGCGCGGATTCGCGACGGCATCGTTGACGGCATCCTTGGTAATTTCGTGGAAGACGACCCGATGCACGTCTTTGTCGATGAGCGCATCTTTTTCCCTAAGCAATTCGACCAGGTGCCAGGAAATGGCCTCGCCTTCGCGATCGGGGTCAGTTGCGAGGTAGAGCGCATCGGCTTTCTTCAGCGCGCGCATGATCGCCTTAACGTGCTTTTCGTTGCGCTCGATGATTTGGTACTTCATGCCGAAGCCGTTGTCGGTATCGACGGCGCCTTCCTTCGGGACCAGATCGCGGACGTGCCCGTAGGACGCGAGGACCTCAAAATCCTTACCCAGGTATTTCTCGATGGTCTTCGCCTTGGCTGGCGATTCGACGATGACGAGATTCTTAGACATAGAGTGCGTTACCCAAAAATAAAAAACCGCGGTCAAGCCGCGGTTTAATTACGTGCTTCAAAGCAGCGTGTCAAGTTGTCAGTGAATGGAGCCGGTGCTTTCCTCGAAGACAAGGTCTTCCATTCGTGCGTAAGCGAGCTCCTGACCAGGCTGGCTGAACAGCACCATCAGCACCACCCATTTGATCTGCTCGACGTCGATATCCGCTGATTCCAACGCCAACAGGCGATCAACGAGAATTTCGCGTTGCGGCGGCGACAGGATGCCAATCTGTTCGAGATAGGTGATATAACCGCGACAACCGGAGTCGAGACGTTCCTGTTCGAAATCGCTGTAAATACGTGTGCCGTGCGCAGTTTGCGTGTGGTACGCGAAGTTATCCTGATGCTCAGTCAAGCCGTCCAGCCAGTCCAATGCACGATCAATCTCAGGGTCACCAAAACCCGCGCGCGCGAGTTCGTCGCGCAGCTCACTATGATCGGCCTCGGGTTCTTCTTCGGTGTCGACGTAGGTCTCGAATAGATACATCAATACGTCGAGTACATTTTCTTTCATGCCTGGAGCTGCTCCTTCAGTTTCTGGTTCCGCGAAGCGCCTAGCTTGTCAGGACGTAGCGACCGCCCGACAGGGACTCTATCTCTCCATGGAGCTCCAGGATCAGAAGCATGGAGGAAACCTGCTCGATCGTCAATCCGGAATTTTGTGCCAATTCGTCGATGCCAATCGGATCGTGTCCTATGTAATTTCGCAGTTGAACATATTCATCGTCGAGCAATTCTCCAGTCTCTTCATTGCTCGTTGATTCCATTGTGTTTTGCAGGATTTGTCCGGCAAGTGGTGCAAGTTCGGCAACGATATCTGCACTGGTTTCCACCAATTTGGCGCCCTGGCGAATCAGCTGATGGCAACCACGCGCCAGCGGATTATGGATAGACCCGGGCAGCGCAAAAACCTCTCGACCTTGCTCACCGGCGAGCCGCGCGGTAATCAGCGAACCGCTGCGACGGGCCGCTTCTACAACCAGCGTGCCAAGGCTCAGGCCGCTGATTAGTCGATTGCGCTGCGGGAACAGTTCTCTTTGCGGGTGGGTACCCAGTGGGAACTCGCTGACCAGGGCGCCGGTTGCCGCGATTTCTTCAGCCAGTGCCTTGTTGCTGGCGGGATAGACCCGATCAACGCCATGGCCCAGTAAGGCAATTGTTCTGCCACCGGCAGCAAGTGCGCCCTGGTGCGCGGCCGTGTCGATACCCTGTGCGAGTCCACTGACGATAGTGAAGCCGACGCTGGCAAGGTGCTGCGCAAACTCAAAAGCGTTGCGCTCACCGCCCTTGCTTGGATTGCGGCTACCGACGATGGCCAGAGCAGGCAGGTGCAGTATGTCGACGTTGCCATCTACATATAATAAGAGTGGTGGATTGCTGATTTCCCGCAGCAGCTGCGGAAAGGCTTCATCGTCCGCCTGCAAAACGTGATGCCGGGCCTCACGTTGCCACTCTTCTGTCAGCTTGTTGTTCATCGCCTCGCCTGCACCATCGAATGCTGATGATACAGCGCGCCGCTGCCGGGCGGCGGACCGTAATTCGGCCAGGCAATAAAAAACGGCGCCCGGAGGCGCCGTTCGATACTAACTTTGGCTCGCTTGGCTTAGATCGGGTTACGAACGTGGTCGTAGTTATGGATAGCGCGTGTCGCCTCCATGACCAGTGCGTAGCTGATATCACCAAAGGTCTTGAAGACCATGATCGTGCCAGCCGATTCGTCGGGCAGCTTCACTTTGCCACCCTGGACGTGATCCGTGACTTCCGGGCCGTCCTGGAAAACCGTCAATACGTCACCAACGGCCAGGCCGTTGTCGGAGCCGCGATTCAGTACGACAACCATGTATTGACCGATCTGGCTAACGCCACCGATCACCGAAACGATACGTCCGTTGATATCCGAGGACGGCGCTTTCGGGTAGAAGTTAAGCGGGAGATCGTTATTAGCCGGAATCAGCAGGTCGCCTGGTGTGGCTTCCATAGTCGATTCGGTAACTGCCAGTGTTGCCGGGTCGCCACCGCGACGCAGTGTTCCCGCGCCAACGATGATGCCCTGGTAGCCGATCGCCTTATTCGTGTCAGGGTCGATAAGTTCGTCGCCAACCTTGACGATGTTAAAGCGCTGGCCGAGTTCGTCGCTGGTATTGCGGCGAATGTAAATTGTGTTGCCGGCTGCCGCGATAAGATGATCACCGCGCGACGCCAGCATATACGGCAGCTCGTTGACCTGATCTTTCTGCAGAACTCCGCCAGTTGACAGAAATGCAGCAATATCTTCGTACGCGACACTCGTTACTGCTTCAGTCAGCGGCGTAGCGCGTGCCGTCGGCGACAGGCGTAACGATGAGGCGCGAATCGGCGCAACCATCTGTCTGCCTTCCACATAGACAAGGCCAAGCACGTCACCCGGATATATAAGGTGCGGATTTTCGATCTCCGGGTTGATGTACCAGATTTCGGGCCAATACCATGGATCCTTAAGGAAGGTAGCGGCGATGTCCCACAGTGTGTCGCCATCCTGAACGGTGTATTCGTTCGGATGGTCGTCAGCCAGCGGCGAAGCGCCCTGAGAGAACGCGTTAAAAGAACCGAATAGCAATGCCGCAGTTAATGCTGCGAACGTGATTCGGAGGCGATAGTTCAGGCTGATTTTGCGGAGGGACATGTTCCTCAATACTCCATACAAGGTGTTGAGACCTTTAGCTTTTTGGCGTTGCTATAATATGTCGTTCCGGTGCCGTCGAAGCT
>JBPCXZ010000071.1:0-11741 GCA_051008055.1 Woeseiaceae bacterium | reverse complement strand
GGCGACGGCGTCAGCGACCTGGTCGGTTTTGGCAACTCCGAGATAATTGTTGAGTATGGTTTACTGGTCGAGGATTTTTAGAAGCGGGTCGAGACCTTTCCGCTAGCCAAGTATCTTGTTCAAGTCCTTGAGCAACGCACGCAGCGAGCCTGTCACCAGCACGAACTCGGCATCGAGCCGCGCGAGCGGGTCGTTGTCATCGTCCGGCGCGTCATCCATGCCGAGAAACTTCAGCTTGGTGATGACGCCATTCTCGTCGAGTACAAAACTCATGATGTTGTCGTAGACCAGCCCGAGATGCGTGAGTCGCATGCCGTCGACAACGTGGCGCCGAATGGTTGAGTCGCTAAGGTCGAAATTCGTCCAGCGCACAGTCGAGACTTCGTCGCTGGCCGCCTGCATACGGCACTCGTGACCGAGTGCGAAGTTTGCTGGCGTATCGCCGAGGAACATCGCATGAAGAAACTCGTGCACCGGGCTTTCGAACTGCAACGGATCGAGATCGAGGTCACCGAAAGCGGCTTTCAAACGACGCTCGAAGCGCTCGGCCATTGCAGGCTGCGCAGCATCGATACCAACGACTTTGGTGGCGATATCCACAAAACCCCAGATACGGTCGGACTTCAGCATCGATTTGGGCAGCAACTCATCGCGAACCTCTGCTTTGAGACGCCGCTTCTCACGGCCGCTCGGCTCTTCACCCATGCGCTGCCGGTAGTCATCGACGCGCTCTTCGAGCTCTTCGTTCACCGCAGCGGCGGGCAATACGCGAGACTGGCTTCTAAGCCTGATGAGGTCCGCACCGTTCACGCGCCGCGCAAGTATGTCACCGGCTTCCGGTGCGGGTGGCTCCCAGCCATTACTGCGCACGGTCAGTGGCCCACAGGGTTTGAAGGCCGCAGTTTGCAGTGCTGTGGAAAGGTCTTCCTCGCTTTGCGGCCAGGCGTTGGTAAAAGAATAGAGACGAACATTTCGAAACATGATGTCGCGAGGGCTCCGGGCAAAGGCGCGAAGTATGGCAGCAAGGCGCGGACGGTACTAGAATGAAGCGGTCAATAATTAGACTAAAAAAGAACATCACTATGAAACGACTCCAGGCAGGTTTTTTAGCAGCTCTACTATTTTCAGCTCCGGCAGCAGCGATCGACTGGCCGCAGGAAGTGGCGGCCGACGAAGGCACGATCGTTGTATACCAGCCGCAACCCGAAAGTCTTGAAGGGAATGTGCTGAAAGGTCGGGCAGCCATGTCGCTCGAGTTAAACGGTCGAGACGATCCAATTTTCGGTGCCTTCTGGTTCGCCGCGAAGATTGATAACGACACGGACGCTGGCGTTGCCACCATTCGCGATCTCACCGTAACGAAAGTACGCTGGCCAGAGTCAAGAGATGCCGACGAACAACGCTTTACGGCAATTGTCGAAGGCGCTGTGCCTGCAACCGGTTTCGAAATTTCCACCGAAAATCTGTCGGCCAGCCTGGCAACGGCCGACGTGGTGCAACAAAGCCTCGAAAACCTCAAGACTGACCCGCCCGTCATCCAATTTACCGAAGAGCTGGCGGTACTGTTGCTGTACGACGGCGAACCGCGCTACGCCGAAATTGAGAACAGCCCCTACGAACGGGTGCTGAATACATCGTTTGCGGTTATTCGCAAGAAAAATGACCGCCAGCACTGGTTGAGCAGCGGCAACTTCTGGTACTCCGCAAGCAGTGCCATGGGGCCGTGGTCACCTAATAACTCGCCGCCAGCGGACCTCGAGAAAATGCTTGCAGAGGCAATGGAGGACACTGCAGGCGCAGACAAACCGCCAGCGATTTATACGGCGGACAAGCCGACGGAGCTGATCGTCACAATTGGCAAGCCAGATTGGCAGTCTTTGCCTGGCGGTGAACTCTTGTATGTCCAAAATACAGAGACCGCGTGGTTGCGTGAACTTGCGACCAATAACATGTACCTGCTGCTCTCCGGTCGCTGGTATCGCAGTAAGTCCCAGGATGGCCCGTGGACATTCGTACGTTCCGACGAGTTACCGAAAAGTTTCGCAAGCATTCCACCGGAGTCCGACATAGGCGGCCTGCGGGTTTCCGTTGCCGGCACCGATGAAGCTAATGACGCAATGCTGGACGCACAGATTCCGGAGACGGCGGCTATCGAGCGCAGCAAAGCCAGTATCGACGTTGAGTACGACGGCAAGGCGAAGTTCGAAAAAATCAGTGGCACTGAAGTCAGTTACGCAACGAACACGGCCTCTCAGGTGCTGCTTGTCGATGGCAAGTTTTACGCAGTGGATGCGGGTGTCTGGTTCATGGCAAATAACGCAGATGGACCTTGGTCAGTGGCGGACTCAATTCCTGACGACAAGATTCAGGAGATACCGCCGAGTTCACCCGTGTACAACACGACGCACGTGCACATCTACGAGTCCACGCCCGAAGTGGTCTACGTAGGCTACACGCCAGGGTATATGTGGTCCTACCCTTACTACGGTGTGCCGGTCTACGGTACGGGTTGGTACTACCCGCCGTATTACGGCCGCTATTACTATCCACGTCCGCCAACCTGGGGTCTTAGCGTTGGTTACAACCCCTGGACCGGCTGGAACTTCGGCCTGAGCTGGTCGAACGGTTTCTTCAGTGTCGGCGTTCGCTGGGGCGGTGGCTACGGCGGCGGTTACTATCCGGGCCGTTGTTGTGGTGGTTACTACGGCGGTGGTTATCACGGTGGCTACCATGGCGGTAATACCATCATAAATACGGGTGATATCAATATCGGCAACAACGTCAATATTGGTAACCGCAACAACATCAAGAACAACTTCGATCGCGATGCTAATCGTGACCTTGGCAACGCGCGGCAGAATGTTTACAACCGCGACAGCAACCGAAGCAGAAACGCGGATCGTGCAACAGCGCAACGCGATCTCAAGCAAGCCAGGCCGGCGAGCAATCGGCAGAACAATGTGTACGCAGATCGCGATGGCAACGTAGCGCGGCGCTCAAACGATAAGTGGGAGTCCCGCGACAACGGTCAATGGAAAGAAGACCGTTCCATTCCTAATAATGCTTCGCGGGAAAACAGGGACAGGGCGAATAACGCGGCGAATAACCGCAGCAGGGATCGAAGCGCGAACAATCGAGGTAGCCTGGATAGAGCGAACCATTCACGACAGCGCGGAGCTACACGACAGGCGTCACGTCCGGCTTCGACCCGTCAAGCGCCAGCGAGACGGCGTCGTTAGGGTTGCACCCAACCCGGGCCTCGAACCACAACACCGGGAGTGGCGCCTGTATGTTCGCCATTCGCTATCACCTGCGTACCGTTTACGAATACGTGCGTGACGCCGGTGGCGTATTGGTGCGGTTCGGCAAACGTAGCGTGATCCTGGATCGTCGCAGGATCAAACACGACAACGTCGGCAAAGTTGCCCGTCTTGAGCGTGCCACGACGATCCAGCTGTAACACCTCGGCCGGTAAAGCGGCCAGCTTGCGAACCGCGTCTTCGAGTGTAATGACCTGATCCTCGCGAACGTACTGCGCCAGCACGCGGGCAAAACTGCCATAGGCACGCGGGTGCGGATTGCTCTTGAGGAAAACACCTTCCGGTGCTTGTGCGGCTTCGTCTGAGTTAAAGCTCACCCAAGGCAGCATGGAAATCTTGCGAACGATGTCTTCGGATTGGGTAAAGTAAACCGTACCAACGCGGCTATCGTCCTCGATAATCAGGTCCATTGCCGTTTCCTGCGGGCTGGTGCCTCGCATCTCGGCGACCTCGGCCAGTGTTTTGCCAGTCAGTGGTTTTAAAGAATCGGATTTGAAGCTGACCAATAGAATCTTGTCTGGTGAGCCCGCCTCGAGATACGCGTTATCCCACTCGTCTGACTCAGTGATCATTTCCTGCGCCAGCTTCTTGCGAATAGCCGGGTCCTGCATGCGTTTAACCGATGCCTCGAAGCCGCCTTCCTGTACCCAGGGCGGAATGGACGCGTTCAGGCCAGTAGCGCCGGCGGGATAAGTGTAGACATCGGCAGTGATCTCGAGACCCTCAGCTCTGGCTGCTTCGATCAGCGCGACGGACGCGTCGAACTTATCCCAGTTGGCCTGACCCGCCACCTTATAGTGATAGATCTCTGCCCGTATGTCCGCCTCGCGCGCAATGGTGATCAGCTCGTCGATAGCTTCCAGCAACGCTGAACCTTCATTGCGAATGTGTGAGGCATAGACGCCATCGTACTCGGCAGCCACTTTGGAAAGCTCGATCAGTTCATCAGTCTTGGCGAACGAACCCGGCGGGTAGATCAGCGACGAGGCGATGCCCATCGCGCCCTCTTCCATGGCCTGTCGCACGAGCGCGCGCATTTCATCGAGTTCTTCAGGCGTCGGCTCGCGGTCGTCGTAACCAATGACATACTCTCGCGGGTTGGCGGCGCCAATGTAGGACGCAATGTTGGTCGATACGCCGCGTGCGGCCAGATAGTCGAGGTATTCGCCGAGAGTATTCCACTCGATGTCATATTTGACGTCCGCCTGTTGTGCGAGCAAGACTGTTTTCCCCTCATCGTTGAGCGGGCCCATCGAGAAGCCTTCGCCAAAGACTTGCAGCGTGACGCCCTGCCGTATCTCACTCTGCGAACGGCCATCTTCAATCAGCGATTCAGTCGACCAGGACAACATGTTGGTGAAGCCGGGTGCGACAGCGAGTCCGCTGACATCGATCTCATTTTCCGAAACCGCATCACCCAGATCGCCCAGCGCTGCAATCGCATCGCCATTAATGGCAACATCGCCGACATAGGCACTCTCACCACTGCCATCGACAATCGTGCCGCCGCGCAAAATCAGGTCATAGGAGGTGGGCTTGGAGCAGGCAACAAGCATGCTTGCGGCTAAGAGAGCCACGGCGGTCATTTGGCCGAAGCGACGCGATAAGTTCATGGAGTACTCCTGGTGAAGGCGAGGTTTCTCACTCGTCCTGAGTGCAATAAAAATCCGGTAACGTCGCCCGAGTCATCTTCTTGAAACTCGAACACACCCCAGTTGAAGTTTTCGAACATGCCGTCAAACAACGGCGAAAGTTCCTGCGGCCGTTCGCCCTTAAGATCAAACGTAAACTGGCCGTCACTGAGTGCGATTTGGTATTCGATATCCAGCTCGGGGCTGTAATAGCTGCCCGAATAGCCAGAGAGTTCTGCCGCATCTACCCCTGCTCGTTCGAAAGGTATGAACGAGCCCCATGCCGATTTGAAATACTCAGTTTTGACGCCGGTCGTAACCCCGTTGGCTACTTCGAAATCGAACGTCACGTCCCAGGGGCTGTCCAGCAGTTGCCAGCGAAGCGTGTCAATGCGGCCCAGTTCAAAACGTCCAATTTCCGGATGATCAGCCCAGAGTGCATCGCCATCGACTTCGATCAGCATGCTCATCATGTGGGTGCTGTCCCAATAGCTTCCGGCAAGCACTGCGATAGGATATTGCGACTTGCCTATGTCAGCAGCGTGACCGTCTGTATCGCCTGCCTGCATCGCGCCCTGCAAATAGTGTTTGGCCACACGATTGGCCAGACTGGTCGGCGCAGCGTCATCACGATTGCACAATACGGCGACGGTTAATTGCTGTTCGGGAAAACGCATTAAGTCGGCGCGAAAGCCAGCAAAACTGCCGCTATGACTAATTCGACTCAGGCCGCGATACTCATCCCACTCCAGACCAAAGGCATAGTAACTGTCACCGTCATACTCCGGAGCTCGCTCGACCAGGTCCTTATCTCCCTTACCGAGCCGATTGTTGTAAAAATTTCTATCCCATAACAGCAGGTCGTCGATGGTTGTGAATACCGCACCGTCACCAACCAGATTCAGGGTAGTCATATTGATATCGAAACCGGTGTCGCTGGGTTCGTAGCCGTCGGCGCGATTCTTGATTATGTGCGCGTGATTGTCCTGAAAACGGGAGTGCGTCATGCCCAATGGACCGAAGATGTTTTCTTCACTGTACTCGCGCAGGGTCTGCCCGGTGACGCGCTCCACTATTTGCGCCAGCAACATGTACCCGGAATTGCTGTAGAGAAAATCGCTGCCGGGTTCGAAGTTTGTCTCACGCTGGCGGGCGAGTAGCTCGAGCACCCATTCAAGCGTGTAATGGTCGGTATATTCTGTGAGGCCGACGAGCCACGCCAGAGTAAGATAGTCCCGGACGCCACTGCTGTGCTCCAGCAAGTGCGTGACCGTCACACTGTCTGCCCAGTCGGCAAACTCCGGAAAGAAGCGACTCAGCGGATCTTGCAATGAAATCTCACCCGACTCCGCCAACAAGGCAATGGCCATAGCCGTGAACTGTTTCGATGTTGAGGCTATGCGGAACACGGACGAGGACGTTATCGGTATGTCGTACTCCAGATTCGCCATACCGTAACCCTGACGATAGATGAATTCGCCGTCTTGGATTACGCCCAGGGCACAGCCCGGTGTATCTGGATGGTCATAGTCCGCGAATAAGGCATCGACTTCCGGAGCGGACGTTTGTTCTTCGGCAAAGGCGACCGCGCTCACCAGGGTGAAAGCCGCGAGCACAGCAGCTCCGCGCATAGGGATGTTCGGGGCCATCGAGGATGAGCTTTAGAGGTTGCGCACCTTCAACCCAAACCAGATTCTGAGTACGCCAATCACAATTGCCCAGGACGCAACCATGTAGGCAATCGAGACGCCGGCAACACCTGGCTTGACCATCATGACCACCGAGAACAGCACCGATAAGCCGCCAACCAGGAACAACACCCACTCATTTTCCGTCTCCGCGCGGATCTTCCAGCCAAGGTAGATCGATGTCAGGCCGATCAACATGGCCACGAAAGAAACGATGAAAATGAGTGCAATCATGCTGGCCGGGGGATACAGCAGCGCGTAGCCACCGGCGAGCACTCCCAGCACGCCCAGCGCCAGGACAGCCAACCAGCCATCAGCACCACGGTTGTTCAGCGCGCCCCAGATATTGACGGCGCCGTCGATCAATATGTAGGCGGCGAAGTAGATTGCGAGTAGCAAGAGTGCGATACCCGGGTTCATAAATGCCAAAACACCGAACACGACAGCCGCAATGCCGCCAATTAGGAATACCCACCAGTTACGGCTACATAGTTCGGTAACTTTCTGGGCTACAGCCTGTGCATCTGGATGTTGCTGTTCCATCTTCGCTCTCCATTATTGATCTTGTGACACCAATGTAGCAGATCGGGCCACTTTATGATCCACGTCGCAAAAATCGATTTAGTCGCCAGAATGCGACACTTTTTCGGCCCGAAAGTGAAAGCAGTTTGCTTATACTCCGCGTTCGTCTCAACTGATTATGTTTAAGCCGATGAAGACAACGACATTTCGCAGGCAAGCAGTGCTCGCCCTGAGCGTACTTGTTCTGCTTTGCGCCTGTGGCGGACAAGCGCAGAAGAAAAATCCGCAAATTACTGAGGTTGTCGAGGCCACAGATTCGGGCAACTATTTTGCGGGCGCGCAGCCGATCTATGCGGAGTTGTTTAACAACAAGGACGGCAGTTGGACTTTCCGAACTATAACCGCATCGGATCAACCATCGGACAGCGGCTACCTGATAAGGCTTAACGATCTGACGGCGGCATTCGATACACGCATAGCTGAGTGCACCGCGCAGGTTTATCCCGACTCGCACCGATGTAGCCCGCTGAACCCGTTTCGCGATGAAGATTCAGGCGTGTGGGACAAGATCATTAATAGCACGGTCGCAGTTGGAACGGGCGGCAAAGTCACAGACATCACCTATAGCTACGAGACGACATTCGATGAAACGGCTTTCAATAAAGCCGTCGACGAAGCCTTGCTGAATACGGACCTCGATCATCGGCAGTTAATTTCCTTGCTCACCATCTACGATGCTGAGGTCGGCAACGCACGCCTGGCAATTGAGAGTGCCAATGAACAGGTGCAAGCGGCACACACAATGCCGAATCAGTTGCATGTCGAGGTGGTACCGACCATCAGCGGCCTGACGCAATATTATGAAGACGACATCGACTTCACACAGCTCGTCGACTTCAATGCGGCGGACGCCACCACCGCTGCCGATGTGGAGCTTGCGACTCCTGACGTTCTGCCATGTGCTGCACGTGGCTGCGTCAGCAAAGTCACAACGGCGCTGACCGACTTGCAGGTGAATCTGCAGTCGAACCTGCAAGCCATCACTCAAAGCATGCAGCCCACCAGCAAGACCTACAACGTAAGCTGCGACATGTTGAGTTACGCCAGCTATCTGCTGCAGGCAGACTGCCCTGCACAGCTCGTTGCAACAGCGGGACAGCCGGTTCAGTTACCGGTGAACGTAGCAATTTTGTCGCGCGACTTTGACGACCTGTTTCCAGCCATGGAAGTCGAAGATGACAAATTACGTATAAGCATCGACGGCAAGGAAGTGACGTTCTTCAATGCGACCAGCGAGTACCTGACACTGAGTGCACAGACTGTTTACTACAACTCCACGGTGAACACGACGGCGTTGGCTATCGATATACCACCGGGCATTGCCGTCACTCGCGACCTGAGCGAGTTCGCGTCGCAGTCAATTGGCATCGAGTCCAGATATTTGCAGATGACACCGGACAAGGCGAAACGTGCGACGTTCAACTTTGGTTTTGCAGTGCGCTACCAGCTGGCTTCTGACGCTACAGAGCAAACGTTGCATTCAATGGATACGTTCAATGTGGACTGCGCCATTCGTAACCGGATTCAGGCTGGCTCCTGCCAAGCGGAGTCCATGGCCAAAGCGGCTTCGGCTAAGAAGATTCCAAAAGCGCGCGCGCCGATGTAATCAGCCTGAGCCGTTGCTTCAGATCGCCAACGCGACCCGAATTATCAGCGCATTCGCAATATCGACAAAGATCGCAGCAACCAGCGGCAAAATGACGAATGCGAGTGGCGCGGGACCATTGGCCTTGGTGACCGCTGTCATGTTCGCTATCGCGGTCGGCGTTGCGCCTAACGTAAAACCACCAAACCCGGCACATAACACTGATGCCTGGTAGTCCTTGCCCATAGCCGGAAACAAAACGAACAAGATGAACAACACCGCCATGACGGTTTGCATCACCAGAATAGTGAGCAACGGTCCGGCAAGATTTGCGATCGTCCACAGCTGCATACTCATCAGCGACATCGCCAGAAACAAGCCAAGCGAGAAATCCGACACCATCGCCAACGCTCGTGTATGTGCCGGCCAGCGAAGTTTCGGCAGTACAGTCGGAATAATGTTCGAGAGAACAATGGCCGATAACAGCGAGGCGACAAACAATGGCAGCTTGAATCCGATCGCTTCAAGCGCCTCGTTGAGCATGAATCCCATAAAGATGGCCATATGCAGAGCCAGAATGACTGCCATTAGACTCATGTGATTGATCTTCTCGGTATCCGCTTTCGCATAAGCGATACCGACAGCCTCCTCAACCTCGCTGCTGCTCAGTTGGTTGCTCCCGATAAGGAATTTCGCAATGGGTCCGCCAACCAGGCTTGCGATAACAAGCCCAAGTGTTGCCGACGCAACGCCAATTTCCAGCGCATTTGGTATGCCACGTGCGACGAACTCCGGCGCCCAGGCGATTGCCGTTCCGTGGCCACCAATTAGCGACGTCGATCCTACCAGCACGCCGAATTCGCGCGACAGTCCAAGTAGCTGCGCGCCGCTTATTCCCACAACATTCTGAATGACAATGTAGGTCAGCGTTAACAGCAAAAAGACTAGCAGCGTCTTGCCACCACGCAGCAAGTCCGAAATTCTCGCGTTCAGCCCGATGGCTGTGAAAAAGTACACCAGCAACCGGTCCCGCATCTCCATTTCGAAACTGATTTCGACTTTGAGAAACAGGTACGTGAGAAACAGTAGCGCCGCCGCCAACAAGCCGCCGCTAACCGGTTCAGGAATATTGTACTCACGTAACAGCTTGAAATTGCGATTCAGGTAGACGCCAACGAAGTAGACAATGATGCCCAGCGTGTAGGTGACGAGATTGTCGAGCGTAATTTCAGTCATGGAACCAGGCGCACACAAACCTGTCGCTGGCGGCGAATACTACGTTACAGATTGTTACAAAGAACGTCATTGCGGCAATGCTCATCCTGATATTGGTGTGCTATCGTCAAGTTATTGTGCTTATTAGAACAAGCAATAACAACTGGAGGGCATTTCATGTCGCATTCGAGAATGCGCAACGGTTCTAACCCGGTTTTAGCGGCTGCGATCTGCACCCTACTCTCGCCCGCAGTTTCACTGGCTGACGATTCGGCCGAAACAGAAGCCACCGAAATCGAGATCTATGGCCATGCCATGCTCGATATGGGTTACCAATCAAAACAAAATGATCCCGACTGGTTTGACGTGGTACGCCCCACCAAGTTGCCGTCCTTTGATGACGAGTTTGGCGACGATGGCACTTTCTTCTCGAGCGTGCGCCAGAGTCGCCTCGGAGTGAAGTCCAGTACGCCCACCTCAGTTGGCACCATCAAGACAATCGTCGAGTTCGAATTATTTGGCGTTGGCGGTGATGCTGGTGAAACAACTTTTCGATTGCGACATGCCTGGGGCGAGCTTGGCCAGTTCGGTGCCGGTCAGTACTGGAGCGTTTTCATGGACATTGATGTGTTCCCGAACTCGATAGAGTACTGGGGACCGACAGGGATGATTTTCTATCGGAATGTTCAGGCACGCTGGACGCCCTGGCAAACGGATTCCGGCTCACGCTTCGCCATTTCGATTGAGCGACCCGGCGCCAGCGGTGACGCCGGTCGTTTCGAGGACCGTGTTGAACTCGAAGGCATCGAAGGCGACTTTGAAGTTCCGGACATCGCTGCACATTTCCGTTGGGCGGATGACTGGGGTCACCTGCAAGTTGCCGGCATCCTCCGTCAAATCAAGTGGAACGACCTCAACGACGACGCGTTTGACCTGAGCGGCAGCGAAACTGGCTGGGGTCTGAACATCAGTACCAATATCCGGTTCGGTCCGCATGTGCTGCGCGGCTCCGTTGTGTACGGCGAAGGCATCCAGAATTACCTGAATGACGCCTCATCAGATTTAGGCGTGAGAACCAATTTCGGCAACCTGATCTCACCAATACGTGGTGAGGCCATCCCCTTGACGGCGGTCACTGCATTCCTGGATCTAAACTGGAGCGACAAGTGGACTAGTACGGTTGGCTTCTCAATTCAGGATAACGATCTGCCGAACGGTCAGAACGCCGATACCTTCGCTCAGGGAACCTACGCCCTCGCTAACCTGCTCTATCATCCGGCAGCCAACGTTATGGTCGGGGCCGAAATGCAATGGGCCGAACGGGATAACTTCCGCGACGGCTACTCATCTGACGACTTGCGTGTGCAGTTCTCCGCGAAGTACAGCTTTTCGGCATCGCTGCTCGGTCGCTAATGCGGGCCAGAGCCAACAGTTACAAGGAAAAAATTATGCCCTCCAAAACATTAAAGCAATTCTTACTGACCAGCGTGCTTGTGGTTTTTGCGTCAGCTTCAATGGCCGATTCGCCAACGAGCGAAGATTTGCAACGCATCGTTGATGAAGCGCATGCCGCCTTTAAGGATGTCAAAGAAGGTGCGAATGCGAATTACATTCCTATTCTTGACACCGTACCCAGCGAGCTTTTCGGTATTGTCATTGTGACCAAAGATGGTCGGGTTTTTGCTGCCGGCGATGTCGACTATCGCTTTTCGATTCAGTC
>JBPCXZ010000070.1:0-2761 GCA_051008055.1 Woeseiaceae bacterium | reverse complement strand
AAAATGGTGATGGTCCATTGGTCATGATGCGCGCTGACATGGACGGTTTGCCGATCGAGGAAAACTCCGGACTGGCGAACGAATCGAAGGCGATGCAGGAAGATCCGATCACCGGCAATATGGTGTCCGTTATGCATGCATGCGGCCACGATGTGCATATCACCGCCCTGGTTGGTACGGCACGGCAGATGGTCGCGCGTAAAGACGAGTGGAGCGGCACGCTGATGCTCATCGTACAACCGGCTGAAGAGCGCATTATGGGCGCGCGTCTGATGCGCGAAGATAATGTATGGGAACGCTTTGGGACGCCGGACTACGCGCTCGCATTTCACGTCGGCGCGGGCAGCCCTGCCGGTAAGATCAATGCGCCGGAAGGCGCTTCATACGCTGGGTCCGACTCAGTGGATATCATCGTGCACGGCGTCGGCGCGCATGGCGCGAGCCCGCACATGGGCAAGGACCCGATCGTCATCGGTAGCCAGATCGTGATGGCTTTGCAAACGCTTGTATCACGCGAACTTGCGCCGCGTACACCGGGCGTCGTAACAGTGGGTTCGTTCCATTCAGGTACGAAACACAACATCATTTCGGATCGTGCGCACCTGCAATTGACGGTGCGAAATACGAACCTCGAGACCCGAGAAATCCTGTTGCAGGGCATCGAACGCATTGCTGTCAATATCGGGCGTGCGGCCGGCCTGCCGGAAGACAAGCTGCCTGAGGTCATTTGGTCGAATGAAGGCACGCCGCCAACCGTCAACGATGGGCCGCTTGCGCGCCGGCTCAGACAGGCGTGGGGCGAAGCGATGGGCGAGGACATCCTATTCGACGAACCGTTTGAAGGTATGGGCGCAGAAGATTTCCCCTATTTTTCGAACGACCCATACATTCCCAGTGTTTACTGGGACATTGGTGGGACTCCACAGGAAGATCTGGACGCGGAAGCAGCCGGTGGCCCAGTCGTCTCTGGTCACCACTCGCCGTTCTTCAAGATTGCGCCGGAACCCTCGGTAAGAGCCGGCGTGGAGTCAACGGTAGTCGCGCTAATGGAACTGATGGGCGACTAGCCAGATACGGCTAGTCTTCGACGTCGAACAGCTCGAGCGATTCTTCGCCACCAGCGGACTGCACCAGGACTTCGACTTTTTGTTCGGCTTCCTTAAGTGCTTTTTGACATTCGCGAGTCAGCTTGATGCCTTCTTCGAATTTTTTCATCGCTTTTTCAAGCGGCAGGTCGCCCGCTTCAAGTTCATCGACCAGAGTTTCGAGGTCGGCAACGGACTTTTCCAGATTGATTGTCTTTTTGGCCATGATCTTCGGAGGAGTTTGTTCGCGGACAGTTTACTCAATTACTGGCCACGAAGTCGTTTTTTAATCAATCAGGCGCGCGCGTAGACCACTCACGTAGTTGACTTGTATAGTGCACGCGGATAAAGTTTTGGACTGCTTAGATTCAGTCTAGTAAACCACCATTCTTATTTGCAGAGGGTTAGAAATGTCATTGAAGGACAGCAAAACTGAAGGAAATCTCAAAGACGCGTTCGCTGGTGAATCTCAGGCGAATCGGCGCTACCTATATTTTGCAGCAAAAGCGGACGTTGAGGGTTACAACGACGTAGCGGCTGTTTTCCGTTCTACCGCAGAAGGCGAAACAGGCCACGCGCACGGACATCTTGAGTATCTCGAAGAAACTGGCGACCCGGCGACAGGTCTGCCAATCGGCTCAACCGCTGATAATCTTGCCGCAGCGATAGCTGGCGAAACGCACGAGTACACCGACATGTACCCTGGCATGGCCAAGACAGCACGCGACGAGAGTTTCGATGAGATCGCGGACTGGTTTGAAACCCTGGCCAAGGCTGAGCGCTCTCACGCCAATCGTTTCCAGAAAGCGCTCGACAACTTAGACGACTAAGATGTCCAGCAATCGCGAGGGGAGCCTGGAGGCTCCCACTCGCCACGCCCTCGATTGGCAAAGCGACGATTTCCACGACGAGCCTCAGTTATTTGAGGAACTCGAGCGTGTATTCGATATCTGTCATGGCTGTCGACGCTGCTTCAATCTGTGCAATTCCTTTCCGACGCTGTTCGACGCTGTTGATGAGTCGGAAAGCATGGAATTGGACACGGTGCCGAAGAAGGTCTACTGGGACGTCGTCGACCATTGCTACCTGTGCGACATGTGCTACATGTCGAAGTGCCCCTACGTACCACCGCATGAATGGAACGTGGACTTTCCACACCTCATGCTGCGTGCCAAGTCGACGCGCTTCAAGAAAGACGGTGCATCGAAACGCGATCGAATCTTAAGCGAGACGGACGCCGTCGGGACCCTGGCTGGGATCCCCGTGGTTGTGCATGCTGTCAATGCAGTTAACCGCAGCAAGACCGGACGAAAAATTCTTGAGAGCACCCTGGGTGTACATCGCGATGCGCCGGTGCCTACCTATCATTCGAATACAGCTCGCAAGCGTTTACGGTCTCAACTCGCGACACAAGGCGACAATGCAGCAGCTACTGACAGCACGACGGGCAAGGTCGTTCTATATGCAACCTGCTATGGCAATCGCAATTTGCCAAGCATGAATGAAGATCTGGTCGCGGTATTCGAACATAACGACATCCCAGTGGTACTCGCCGAAAAAGAGGTGTGTTGTGGCATGCCCAAGCTGGAGCTCGGCGACCTGGACTCGGTGGCGCGTGCGAAGGAGATCAATATTCCAATCCTCGCGGCGTGGGTCGACAAAGGCTGGGATATCGT
>JBPCXZ010000069.1:0-6889 GCA_051008055.1 Woeseiaceae bacterium | reverse complement strand
TGTTTCCAATATCCCGGAGTACAGCCCTGGCCGCCTTCCAATTGATCGGGCACGCTGAAGGCTGCCGTCAGCCATTTGAAGGAGGCAGGATTGCTCCCTATGTTGTTGATATCTTCCGAGAAAGCCTGCACTTCAACATACGATACGCCTGCTGGCACTTCAAACTCGAGATTCAGTGTGTCCCACTCTTCCCCGTCAGCGCTATCCAGCTGATCAATTAGCTCAATCGGCGGCGCCCCTCCAACCCAGACTCTGACCACGCTGGGACGGAAATCATCACCACCCGATACCGAGCCCGCGATGCTTGTAAAGAACATGGCTAATTCAGCATCGCGTGCCGAAGTCGCGGCAGGAAAGTTGAACGTTCTTTTGACCGTCTCCAGACAATTAGAGTCGAGTTGCACGCAGTTGGCATGAGCGTAGTCGCTGCCATCGAAGATGCCGAGTGAGGATGACGTTCCGTCATCGACAATCACAAGCACGCCGGCGCCCGTTGCTACGCTGTCAATTCCAAAGTCAAGGCCACTTATCGATAGAGTGTTAGGTCCGGGAGACACCAGCCCTAGCGACGTTATGTCGGCCCTGAACGCGAAATGCTGTACCTCGTCATTAAAGGTACGGCCACCGATAAAAACGCCCTCGACCGGATAATCGGCTCCGCCTGCGGACACATTTATCGTGTCGATCGTTACACCAATAGTCGGCTCATTACTTGGGTAAATTCTGTCAGCGCCGTTCCAGTACTCTCTATCAGCGCCGTCCCAGTAGATGAGGACTTGCTCGACAGTTACACCGGGCGGAATGTCGATATCAATATCCTCTGGCTGCGCCAAGGACAGCCCCACACCGGCACCGATAATTTCGGAACCATTGGCAAGCACTGCAGTGGTGGGTTGGAGTATTTCCGTACCGTCTGCAAGAACAGGCAAGCTGCCGAAGATTGCGCCCGGCAAAGTTACACAGGTGGCCAAAATTTTATTGCGCCAGGCTTTACTCAAAAAGGTATTAAATAATTTGTTTGTCTTAGACACGGGTTCTCCTCCTTGGAACTCGAGGCAGATCGGCAAGAAGCTAATGTCGTGGATAAAGTGGGAATGGCCGACAACGTTCTTCCGCTGCTCTTATGATTTTTTTTATCCTGTACGCAGGATACGCTGATGCAGATGGCGGCATAACGCAACGCAACATAAGGCGTTTGGAAAGTTGGATAAATCTTTGAAATTGGTGGGAGACCGGGGAATCGAACCCCGAACCTGCGGATTAAGAGTCCGTTGCTCTGCCAATTGAGCTAGTCTCCCGTCGGACGCGCGATACTAGCAGATTCTAGAGCTCAAATATCCACTTCAGACCTTGCCGAAACGAGGCTGGTGGCGCTGAAAAGTGGGTATGCGTGTCAAGCGTCACTGCTCGCAATGCCCAGGGTGTATCGTTCACAGACGTCCAGTGCTTTACCCACGCCAAAGCCGGTTCGCGAAACGTCGGATCATCATGCGAACCGCTGCCAACAAATAGACGCGATTGAACCGCCATGGATCTTGGTTCGCCGTGTAGCTCAAGAAAAAACGGCAAATTACGATGTAATGCTGGGTTGCTAGCAATGTGTCCCCAAAACAGATCTGGTTTGGTCTGCGCGGTGAACAACACGAACTGACCACCAATCGACTGACCAAAAATGACGCGTCGATCTGGCGCAGCGCGATACTCGCTTTCGATCATGGGCAGTAATTCGTCAGCGAGAAACGTCTGAAAATCTTTTGCCCCGCCCCAGAATTCGCGCTCCGCAGACGGCGCAGTGTAATCGGCGCTGCGCAGATTACCTCCCGCAAAATCGCTATTGCCATAAGACACAGCTACCAGGATTGCAGCCGGGGCTTCTTCGCTATGACGCAAATAATTGTAGTAACCGCGCAAGAGCGGGTACAGCATGCCGCCGTCCAGAATGTAGATTGCCGGATAAGTAGTATTTTCGGATTCGTCGTAGCCGTCAGGCAGTCCAACGATGACATGGTAGCCCCTGCCAAGCGTCTTCGACTCAACGCGGTGGTACCGGCTTTCGTCAAGGGCATGCAAGCCCTTGATCGAAACAGTCTCGGCCGTGGCAACACTGCAGTAGATGAGGCACGTCAATATGGCAGGCAAAATTCTCATGCCAGCTTAGGCAAACAATTCCGTCATTCGTTCAGATCGAAGAGAAATTAGTTAGCTCCCTGCACCGAAAACAGCAGGAGCAGATCGGACCAAGATGTAAATACCCATCGCGATAAGGAAATAGCCGAAGCCAACTTTCAATTTTTCCTGCGGCATGCGTTTGGCGAAATGGCTGCCCGCAAAACTGCCAGCAATGCCCAGGCCGGTTATCAGTAATAACGTGCGCCAGTCCAGCGCGAGGTCTTGTTGTTCGAGCACGTCGATGTATTTGTAAAAACCACTAAATGATTTCAGAGCAATAATGACCAGGCTGGTGGCCACCGCCTGGCGCATGCTAAGACCCCCGAGTAGCACGAGGGCGGGAACAATCAGGAAGCCACCACCCACGCCGACTAGCCCGGTAACGACACCCACCGCTAACCCATCAATCGCGATCTTCCAGGCGGCCCTGGCTGTCCTGTCAGTGTCATCAAGATCAGGCGGCCTAAGCATCAGCCAGGATGCGACTAACATCACCAGCGCGAACATAGCCAACTGCGTCGCGCCCGGCACCCAAGTGGCCAGGTAGGCACCTAACCAGGTTCCCGCCATCCCCGGAATACCGAATACCAGAACGCTGCGCCACTGGATTAATCCCGACCGCAGGAATTGAAGCGAGCCTGCTGCCGCAATGCTTCCAACAATGAACAGGGAACCCGCAATCGCCAGTTTCTCATCCTGGCCGACCAGGTAGACCAGCACCGGCACAGTCAGGATCGAGCCGCCGGATCCAAGCAGACCCAGGCTGATACCGATCGCAATGGCGCCAGGAATGGCGAGATAGGATTCTAACATTTGTATATTCTAATATTTAAATATATAATCTGTCAATGATGCTTGAAATTGATTATCTAAGAGCCGCT
The DNA here is from genome assembly GCA_051008055.1 of Woeseiaceae bacterium. GTDB lineage: Bacteria > Pseudomonadota > Gammaproteobacteria > Steroidobacterales > Woeseiaceae > UBA1847. The sequence goes on along the minus strand of JBPCXZ010000069.1, from coordinate 3,839 downwards.
GTTGGCGGCGCACTAATTGGACTGGCCGCTGTGCTGCTGCTTTGGCTGAACGGTCGTATCGCTGGTATTAGCGGCATTATGAACGGCGTGTTCACGCGATCAGCGCAGGAGTATGGCTGGCGTATCGCCTTCCTGGTAGGGCTGGTTGCTGGCGGCCTGCTCTTTCAGTCTTTGGCCGAAGCGCCGCTAATGGAACGCACCAATTTTCCAATCTGGATGACCATAGTTGCAGGGTTGTTGGTCGGTTACGGCACGCGCCTTGGCAGTGGCTGCACCAGCGGTCACGGCGTGTGTGGCGTCAGTCGTTTGTCTGTCAGATCGATGGTCGCCACCGCAACGTTTGTCGGGATCGGTATGCTGATTGCGACCGCCATCAGCAGGGTGATGTCATGAACGCCGGCAGCAAACAGATGGTTGCAGGAATGATTTCGGGCACGGTGTTCGGCCTTGGCATTGCGGTGTCCGGTCTGTCCGACCCGGACAATGTACTGCGCTTTTTGACAATCTCGCCCGGGTGGAGCCCCGCACTGTTGTTCACGATGGGCAGTGCAATCCTGGTTTCATTCGCTGGCTACAAACTGGTACTGCATCGCGGTCCGGTTTTTGAGGAGCAACCGCAGTTGCCGACAAATACCGAGGTCGATCGCAAGTTGCTGACTGGCGCTGCATTGTTCGGCGTGGGCTGGGGCATGGCCGGATTCTGTCCTGGCCCTGCAATTGTCGGACTGGCGGCGGGTAACCCGGAACCGTACATCTTTGTTGTTGCTCTGATTGCAGGCTCACAGCTGCAGCGACTGGTTGCAAGCCGATGAAAGGCCCGGCCAACGTTCGAGAAATGGAGGCGGCCGCGGAGCGCGTTAGCGCATTGATGAAGACGCTGGGCCATAAGGACCGTTTGCTGGTGCTGTGCAACCTGGCCGAAGGCGAACGCGCTGTGGGCGAGCTTGCTGCAAAGCTCAACCTGTCGCAGTCGTCGCTATCGCAACACCTCGCCAGAATGCGTATCCAGGGACTGGTCGAAACGCGCCGCGAATCGCAGACGATTTATTACAGCCTACGCGATGGCGACGTACGCGAACTCATCGAATCGCTGTACAAGATTTTTTGTCCGAGCTGACTGGATACTTGCGGGGAAGGAATGGGGTGGACGATGGGACTCGAACCCACGACGACCGGCATCACAAGCCGGGGCTCTACCAACTGAGCTACGCCCACCATTGATTCCTGATTGTACCGCGGCTGAAGCCGCTCCTACAGTGCCATTTTATCCTTAATAACAAGATTGGCGCGCCCGGCAGGACTCGAACCTGCAACCCTCGGCTTAGAAGGCCGATGCTCTATCCGGTTGAGCTACGGGCGCTTCCTTATCTGTAACTGTCTCCAGCGGCCGCGAGTATGCCCTAATCGCTGTATCGACGCTACAAAAGGCATCGTATACTCAACCACCCGCAAACGGCCACCGGTCAGCCATGCAAGCCAGTAATCATGATGCTCAGTTCGCAGCACGCCTGCTCGACGTCATTGAGTCCGCAATCGTCCCACTGACCGAGTCGGGCGTCGCTAACGGCAACAAGCTATTTGGTGGCGCGATCCTGCGAAAATCGGACCTCTCTCTCGTTATCGCCGGTACCAACAATGAACTGGAAAATCCGCTTTGGCATGGCGAGACGCATACGTTAAAGCTCTTTTACGAGTTACCGGACGATGCACGCCCTGCGACCAGCGACTGCATATTCCTGAGTACACACGAACCCTGCTCTCTCTGCCTGTCGGCCATCACCTGGGCTGGCTTCGACAATTTCTACTACCTGTATGGTTACGAAGATACGGACAGCAAGTTCAACATCCCGCACGACCTGCGAATCCTCGACGAAGTATTTAACGTTTCTCAAGGTCGTTATCAGCGAAGCAACGCCTTCTGGGAATGCTTCGAAATCGCCACAATCATTGATCAGCTGGATAACTCGAGTGAGCAAGACGCTCTTCGCAGGCGCACGCAGCGAATTAATGAAGTCTATGAGCAATTGTCGGAAACGTACCAGGCCTCAAAAGCGAAAAACGATATCCCGCTGGCCTAGATCAGAAAGTGTGAATTGGTCGGGGCAGAGAGATTCGAACTCCCGACCCTCTGCTCCCAAAGCAGATGCGCTACCAGGCTGCGCCATGCCCCGACTCTGATACTACTGATCTCACGGTGCCGACAGGCGGCCGGACTGTGAGGGGGCACGATAATAAGGCCGACTTTTGAAGCAGTCAATGAAAGAAATCACAGGCATAGCCGCATTCGGCGTATCTTGCTATCGTGGCGGTATGAGAAAAACGCTAATCGCCCTGATACTGGGCCTCACAGCGACGATGGGATTCGCTGCCGACGATGTTCCTCCCCATCCCTATGTCGAGATCGTGACCACTGAGGGCACGATAATCCTCGAGCTGGACGGCAAGCAAGCACCGCTCACGGTGGGTCACTTCCTGGCCTTGGTCGACTCCGGCTTTTACGACGGCGTGATATTTCACCGGGTAATTCCGGGCTTCATGGCGCAGTCGGGTGGCTACACGCCGGATCTCTCTTTGAAAGAAGACAAGACAATGATTCCCAATGAATCCGGCAATGGCTTGAGCAATATTCGCGGCACCATCGCGATGGCGCGCACCAGCAATCCGCATTCCGCGAATTCGCAATTCTTCATCAACGTCGGCGATAATTCTCGCCTCGATCCTGGCAAGAAACGATCGGGCGGTACCTGGGGATACACCGTGTTTGGAGCTGTCATCGAGGGCATGGATGTTGTGGACAAGATGACCAATGTCCGGACAGGACCGCAGGGCGACTTCAAACAGGATGTGCCGGTGGTGCCTATCGTTATCAAAAAAATGTCCCGCTACACTTTCGAGTAGGCTGAATGACAACTTTGTTCATTTCTGATTTGCACCTTGAGGCCGATCGTCCGGACATTGGCGATCAGTTCATCAATTTCCTGAAGACGGACGTGATGGAAGCCGAGGACCTGTACATCCTCGGCGATCTCTTCGAAGCCTGGGTCGGCGACGACGATCCGAATACACATTACTCCAAGATCAAAATGGCTATTCGCAAGGTAGTGGACAAGGGAATTCCGGTCTATTTCATGCACGGCAATCGTGACTTCATGATTGGTCGTCAGTTTGCTAATGAAACTGGCGTTGAAATCCTGCAGGACCCCTACCCCGTCACGATGTACGGTCAGAAAACGTTGCTGAGCCACGGCGACGCCATGTGCACCGACGACACTCAGTACCAGCGGGTGCGGCTCATGACCCGCAACCCGGACTGGCAGGCATCCATGCTGGCCAAGCCGCTCAAAGAACGGCTGCGTATCGCCGAAGAAGCGCGGCGTCAAAGCCTCGAACGGACGATTAATATGAGCCTGGACATCATGGATGTTAACCAGGGCGAGGTAGAACGCGTTATCAAGGAATATGGCGTCGATGTTCTGCTGCACGGCCACACCCACCGGCCGGATATCCATACTGTCGATCTTGGCAATCGCAAAGCCAAACGCATCGTGCTGGGTGACTGGTATACCCAGGGCAGCGTTCTGCGCTGGGACCTACGCGGTCCGAAGTTACAGGAAATGCCCAGGTAGTCCGATTAGGCAGGTGCTCCGGAATGAAACCGGAACTGCTCATCAGGCTCTGTAACCAACCTGGCCTCGAGACTCTTGAGCTCGCGCAAACGCGTCTCCAGCTCACTTTCTGAAATGTCACATTCGGTCCTGGCAAAACCGAGGTAATGCTCGAAGTGCCGTGCCTCCGAGGCCAGTAATCCGTTGTAGAACTTGCCCAGCCTGGCTGGCAAA
>JBPCXZ010000068.1:0-3306 GCA_051008055.1 Woeseiaceae bacterium | reverse complement strand
CGCAAAGTCGATGCTTCTATGCAGCAGCAACTCATCGAAGATCCGTTTGGTTGTTTGGATAACTGTGTTAATGATGACGAGGCGTTGGCCATTCAGGAACTCGCATCGGTCACCGCTCATGGCGGGCGGACACTGGTGGACCCGACGAATCGTGGTATTGGGCGCGATCCCGAGGGTCTTATGCGAATCGCGAAAGCAACTGATCTTAATATCATTATGGGTGCGGGTTATTATCTGCACAGCTCGCACCCACCTGAATTGAGTGCCCTGTCAGTAGATGATATTGCTACGGAGATTCAGACCGAATATGAAGTTGGTGTCGGTCAAACTGGTGCTCGGATCGGCTTAATCGGCGAGATTGGCGTTAGTAGCGAGTTTACCGATTCAGAAAAGAAGGTCTTAAGTGGCTCAGCGAAGGCCGCAATCCTGACAGGCCTGCCGCTGATGGTTCATCTGCCGGGCTGGGACAGGCTTGGCCACGAGGTACTGGATGTGGTCGAGGCCTGCGAGCTGGACCCTGCACGCGTCATCCTTTGCCACATGAATCCCTCTTGGAGTGATCAACCCTACCAACAAGCGCTGGCGGCGCGGGGTGCTTTCATTGAATATGATATGGTCGGAATGGACTATGTATTTGAGCAGGGCCGTGTTACTTGCCCGACAGATAATGAAAGCGCAATCGGTCTCGCAAACCTGGCTGAAGCCGGCCACCTAAGTCGATTACTTTTGTCGCAGGATGTTTTTATAAAGTCCATGCTTAGCGCTCATGGCGGCAAAGGCTACGCCCATCTTTTTTCGGAATTCCTGCCCCGCCTGTTAGGCCATGGTTTCGATCAGAACGACATCAACCAGATGATGGTCTCTAATCCGGCCATGGCACTTTCAATTCAAACATAAAAGAGGTCGCTCCTAGAATGCCCGATTTCGCCGATAGCTCCTGTGATTATCTCGCTGAAAACTTCGATCGCTTTTCTTCCATTCGCCGAGAAATTCATAGGCGGCCCGAGCTTGCCTATGAAGAGACGGAAACCTCCGACCGCATTGCAAGTTTTCTTACAGATATTGACTGGACAGTCTCAAGAGGTATCGGTGGCACTGGGATCGTTGCGACTTTAGCCGGAGGCGCAGGTCCCACAGTAGGACTGCGTGCCGACATGGATGCTCTTCCAATTGTCGAGAAGAGCGGCGTTGCGCACTCAAGTAGCAACGCGGGAAAAATGCACGCTTGCGGCCATGACGGACACATGACGATCATTCTTGCTCTGGCAGAGTTACTTGCTCGGGAGAAACAACGGCCGGGAGATGTGCACCTCTATTTTCAACCCGCTGAGGAGACTGGAAGTGGCGCGCAGTCCATGCTGGAAGACGGTGCACTCACGAAGTTTCCATGCGATCAGATGTTAGGTTTTCACAACTGGCCTACCCTTCCATTTGGGACCGTTTCAGTGCGCCACGGTGTGCAGATGAGCGCCTTCCAATCGCTCGAACTGGATTTCCTGTGTGGCGGTGGTCATGCCGCAATGCCGGATAACTGCCCGGATATTTTTTCAGCTATGTCTGATTTTCTTCGCCAATCCTATTCGAGAATAAGAAACCTGAAGGACGCAAGTGAACAGGTAAGTTTTTCATTCACCCGAGTTAACGGCGGCAGCGCCATAAACTTGATTCCGACTAAAATTAGTCTGGAGGCGAGTTTTCGATACAGCTCCGAACGTCAATTCTTGTTGGTTCGCGATATTGTCGATGAAATCCGCAAGCAAACTGTCACACACTATGGCGTTGATATTGAAACGAGATGGATCGAACGATTTGCACCACTCGTTAATGATGCATCCGTCACCTCGAGCCTTGTCAAAAGCCTGCCTGACGTTCCCGGCGTAAGCTATCGGGAAGCAGCAACACCCTCAATGGTTGCAGATGATTTTGGGTATTTTGCCGAGCTTGTCCCCAGTTGTTATTTTTGGATGGGCACTGGACAGACAAATACGAATCTCCATGCGGACAACTTTGATTTCAACGATAATATTTTGAAGGTTGCTCCAGCCATCCTGCATAACTATGTCATGTCTCGTGGATTGCAGGAGCCAGCGAATACAGCGTGATCTCATTTGATTGCCGCTACAAAAGGAAAACCCAAGAATGTCAGTTGGACAATTACGAGACAATGCAATTACGTCGCTGTTCGGACAGCCCAAAGTCGTTATCGGCGTCATACATTCGAAAGCGCTGCCAGGTGCTCCAAGATACAACGGTGGTCCGGTTTCCGAGATTTACGACTACGCCCTGGCTGAGGCGCAACGGTATGCAGAGGCGGGTGTGGACGGACTAATCGTGGAGAATCACGGCGATATCCCGTTCCTTAAGCCCGACGCAATCGGACCAGAAACCGCTGCTTGCATGGCGGTCATGACGGAACGTGTCCGTGTTGCCACCGGTTTGCAGATTGGCGTGAATGTTTTGGCAAATGGGGCAATGCAGGCATTGTCCGTCGCGCAAGCAGCAGGCGCTTCGTTCATACGTGTCAACCAGTGGTCGAACGCGTACGTCGCCAATGAGGGAATCGTGGAAGGACCAGCCGCCATGGCATTGCGTTATCGCAGATCCATCGGTGCCGAAGCGATTCGGGTTTTTGCGGACGTACATGTTAAACACGGCGCGCATGCAATAACCGCTGATCGGAGCATCGAAGAGCTGGCTCGTGATAACGAGTTCTTTGACGCTGATGTAGCGATTGCGACGGGCCAGCGTACGGGTAATGCCGCAACTCAAGAAGAACTTGCGACCATCGCTACAGCAACGAGTCTGCCCGTGGTGGTCGGCAGCGGTGTTGACGAGGGCAATGTCGAAAGAATCATGTCGGTCGCAAGTGGCGTTATTGTCGCGAGCTCGCTTAAGAAAGATGGTGTTTGGTGGAACCCGGTTGATCCGGCGCGCGCGCGAAGCTTCATGAAGGTGGTTGAGGACTTGCGGTGACACTACGAGTCATCGGCAACACCACACGCGATATTTTCTATCTGACTCAGAATTTTCCAGCGCCTGGCGAGAGCGTGCTTGCGGCGGAACGCAAAGAAGACGTTGGTGGAAAAGGATTCAATCAAGCCGTTGCGGCCGTTCGTGCGGGTGCCAAAGTCTGCTTTACAACATCTGTAGGAAATGATGCGTCAGCTGCGACCCTGCGCTCTGCGATTGATGCTGTAGAAGGAATGGAAGCTAGTGTCTTGACGGCGCCATTTCCCACGGACGAGTCGGTCATCATGATCAGTGACGACAGCGAAAACGCAATAGTCAGCACTGCTGCCTGCGCCA
>JBPCXZ010000067.1:0-2749 GCA_051008055.1 Woeseiaceae bacterium | reverse complement strand
GATTCAGACCTACCGGCGGCGTCAGGTAACCGAGTTCCATTGCCGCCAGAAAAACAATGCCGAGGTGAACCGGGTGCACATCGAATCCGGCCGCGATCGGCAGGATCAATGGCACCACCAGCACGATGGCAGAAAATATGTCCAGAATTGCACCAAGTACCAGGAGGAACAGTAGCAACAGCAACAAAAACGAAACCTGGCTTGAAACAAGGGTCGACACCCACTCCAGCAGCATCTGCGGAATACCGGCGCTGATCATGTAGTTAGTCGACGCCATTGAAACGCCAAGTATTATCAGGATGCCACCGACTAGAACCATCGAAGAACGCATGATGCGTGGCAGTTCCCGCCACGGAATCTCACGATGGACGATAACTTCGACGATAAAGACATAAAGCGCCGTGATCGCGGCCGCCTCAGAAACGACAAGAAATCCTGAATAGATGCCACCGAGCACCACAAACGGTAGCGGTATTTCCCAGATTGACTCGCGTATCGCCGCGGCAATTTCCCGCGCCGAGAATGACGCAAGCGGTTTACGGATATGTCGATTGACCCACATGCTGTAACCGGAAAGCATCATCAGCATGAGCATGCCCGGCAGAATACCTGCCAGGAACAGATCACCAATCGGTACTTCGGAAACTACGCCATACAAAATTATCGGCAGCGACGGCGCGAACAGTAATCCGAGACTGCCCGATGAAGTGACTAACCCGAGGTTGAATCGATCCGAGTAACCATCTTGCTGCAATGCCGGATACAGAATCGCCCCTAATGCGATAATCGTAACGCCGGAACCGCCGGTAAACGCCGTAAAGAACGCACAGGCCGCGAGCGCTACCACCGCAAGACCACCCGGCATCCAGCCCAGCAGGGCCCCTGTCATGCGAACCAGTCGCTTGGGAGCATCGCTCTCGCTAAGCAGGTAGCCAGCAAAGGTAAACAAAGGAATAGCGACCAGGAAGTCCAACTCACCCAGGCCGAGAATATCGATGATCATACTCATCAAGTCGGTTTCTTCGCTGCTCAACCCGACCATCGCACTGCTCGCAATGATCGTGAACAACGGCGCTCCGAGTATTGCCAGCAGCAGCAGAATGACGCCAATAATCATTCGCCAGCCTCGGTCTCTTCGCCCTGGGCGAGTGTGACGGCGCCTTTACCGACCCCGACGAGGAAGCGATAACTCAGCAAAGCGAAAGCGACGGGCATTATCAGATGAATTATCCAGGCCGGCGTATCGATCAGGACTGTCTCTTCCCACTCTATTTCGAGCTGGACGTATCGCCAGGCATGCCAGGCGATGACGGCGCAGACGCCTGCGGCGAACGTATCAACCAGCAGACGTACTATTTGGATCGCACGATCAGAGAGCAAGTGCGATATTGCGTCAATACGAATATGCCGGTCCTCGCGACAAGCTGCCACAGCGCCCACCATCGCCAGCCACAGAACCATGATCTTAATGAGCTCGCCCGACCAGAAAAACCCTGTCTCAAACACTTCCCTTGCGACTATCTGCGCGACGGACAGCAGCATCATGCCGCCGAGCAACCCGACCAATAGCAGGTTCTCGATGAAACGACCGGCTGCATCGAGCCGCTCAAACATTGACGCCGCTTTTTCGACCATTAGTTCGTGGCGGCAGCCGACGTTGTCTCATCCTCTTGCCGAGATTCGTCAACGTACTGCAGCATTTCCTCGTAGAGATCGAGTGAAACGATGCCCTCTTTTGCCATATCAAGATTTGTCTCAGACAGTACGGCTCGAAGTTTCGCCAACTCGTCTTCTGTGGGCACGATACGTTCCATTCCTGCTTTGAACAAAGCGTTCTTGGCGTTGCGTTCGTCTTCCATGTTCTTGACGTTATACCGTTCATATATCGCCGTCATCACTTCCCGCACGATCAACTGGTCGGCAGACGAAACCTTGTCAAAAGCTTTCTTGTCGATGGCCAGGAAACCGAATGTATACACGAGCGGCGTGTCAGTGACGTACTTCAGTTTGGTGTGATACTGCAAGATCACGGCACCCACCGATGACATTGCAACAATATCCAGAGCACCCGTTTGTAATGCCGTGTATACGTCCGTCAGTGGTAACGGAATAGGTGTGACGGACATAGCCGCCATCGTTCTGCGGCTGACTTCGTCGCCCTCAGGAACCCAGACGCGCTTGCCTTTCAAGTCACCGAGACCATCAACCGGTTCATTCGACATGATCATGGCAAAGCCGGTCGCCGCAAAACCGAATGTGACGAAACCCGCCTCTTCTAATCCTGCTGCAATCTTGCTGTCGAGGCGGCTGCGCGCGAATTCCGCTTCTGCCTCGCTTTCGAAGACCATGGGCATGCCATACAAGCCGATGTCGCCATATTTTTCCATCAGAGCGGACGGCGTGAATGCACCGCCCTGCAACGCGCCGATACTAATTCGCTTCAACACCTGGGCATCGGTGCCCATACTGCCGCCACCGTAATATTTGATCGTGACGCGACCGTCCGTTCGCTCCTTGATCTCAGCCGCGCTGGCTCGCATTTCATTCATCCAGGTGGAGCCTTCCGGCGTCACCGTGGCAATTTTCAGCGTCTGGGCATGCGCCAGGCTGGCGCTACAAAACGCGATCAGGATAATTCCAATTCGTCTCATGTGACTGTCCTTAGAAATAATCATCAGCTTCAGCGCACAACACAGTGGCCTCTTCCTGCGCCATAACGTTAGTCAATGTGTAACCGTCTGCATAGGGA
>JBPCXZ010000066.1:0-4210 GCA_051008055.1 Woeseiaceae bacterium | reverse complement strand
CATCACCCATGTAGTGATGCAGCAATACGTAAGCCGTACCTGGTGATCGCACGCCCAGCGCTGTGCCGATGATGCCGCTGCCGGACTTTGTTGTCTTGATAATGTCGCTTTCGAAATATTCATCCAGATATTCGGCAACACTCATTGTCCAGAAGCGAATTGTCTCGCCCATTCGGTCTTCGCCCATCTCCATGAACTTCGAACCGATTGCAAGCAGCTCCTTGATGTCTTTCGGTTTAAAAGACGTCGGGTCAGGCGGAGTACGCAGCAGAGTGTCGCGAATGAAACGACATTGCCGCATCGTGTCGGCGCTGTAACGTTCGTTGGCGTCTGCGTCATTCTTCGAGTGTCGCGCCATCTCGCGATACGCAACTTCCGGGTCGTGGTAAACGCCGAAGTAGTCGCCGTTCTCCATGAATTGGGTGGAGCCGCCGAACGGCGTGACCTGCAAGCCGTGCTTGTGCAACTCCAGCGAGCGATAGATTTCAGGACGCAACAAACTGCACACATAGGAACAGTTCGAATACTTCCAGTCCTTGTAGAGCTCGCGACTTACCGTCGCGCCGCCGATGTAGTCGTTCTTCTCAACACAAACGACGTCGAGTCCTGCTTTGGCCAAATAGGCAGCGGTCGTCAGGCCGTTATGGCCGGCACCGACGACAATCGCGTCATAGGTCTTCATAAGGTCTTCGCCCCTTCAATAGAGCGGCAAGAATCGCATGAATCGGGGCCTGTAGTCCAGAAAAGTGAATGAGTATTCATTCACTTTATGGCATGATCGGTGTATGGCAGCTACCGCACCCACTACGTCGAGGCGTACCGCATCACGCGAAGCAAGACGCCAGCAGCTCATCGATGCGACCATGAAATGCATTGCCCGCAAGGGTATGAGCAGCACCACGCTGAGCGACGTGGCCAAGGAAGCGGGCCTGTCCCAAGGCATCGTGAATCTGCATTTCGAGAGCAAGGACAACCTGCTCGCTGAAACCCTGGCCACCCTCGCTGGCGAGTATCGCGAGAAGTTCGACAAGGCCGTGCGCAATGCCGGGCCGAGCCCTGCGGATAAGCTCTGGGCGATTATGGAGCACGACCTGCGCCCTTCGATCTGCAATCGCGCCAAGCTCGCCGTCTGGTTTGCGTTCTGGGGTGAGGTCAAGTCGCGGCCGACGTATCAGCGCATGTGCGCGGAGTGGGACCAGCGTTATGACGATGTTGTAGCCGAGCTTTGTGACGAAATCGTCGCCGAAGGTGGTTACGAAAACGTTTCAGCCGCCTCAGTTGCGTACACGCTCGCGCCAATGATCAACGGCTTCTGGCTTTCATGTCTCATCAGCCCGCAATTCTGGAGCCGGGATGCTGCAAAAACTGCGGTGATGAACTACCTTAGCAGTATGTTCCCCGATCACTATCCACAAAAAAATTAGCGCGCGGCGTAAATGGTTGCTCGTTTGGCTCGGGGCCTTCGTGAGCACAGGTTGTAGCGGTGACAATGCGAGCACAGAGGACGAGAACATCCTCAATGTTTACAACTGGTCGGACTACATCGGTCCAGATACGGTCTCAAATTTTGAAGATGAGTTTGGCATCAAGGTCAACTACGACCTTTACGACTCCTCGGAAATCGTTGATGTAAAACTACTGACCGGCAATTCCGGTTATGACGTCATTATTCACAGCAACAGTTATTCCGCTCGCATCGCGCCCGCCGGCGTGCATGAGAAGCTGGACATGTCACGCATTCCGAACATAAAACATCTGGACCCCGATACAATGCGCGTCATAGACGCCTACCCGAACGTCAGGGGTTTGCAGGTGCCCTACTTCTGGGGCACAACCGGCTACGCCTATGATGCTGATAAGGTGCGCGAACGGCTTGGCGACCACCCGATGGACAGCGGCGACATCCTTTTTGATCCGGAAGTCGTCTCCAAACTGGCTGATTGCGGTGTGTCCTTGCTAGATGGTGCACTGGATATGATCCCGATGGCGCTGGCCTACCTGGGCCTTGATCCAAACTCGTTGGACCCGGATGACCTGGCGGCAGCCAGAGATCAGATCAAACTAGTCAAACCTTACGTTCGCTATTTCAGCAACACAAAGATGTTGGTCGACATGCCCAATCGGGAAATTTGCGTTGCGATGAGTTGGTCCGGTGACTACGCGACAGCGAAAAGACGCGCTGCAGAAGTCGGTCTGGATATTGACTTGCGTTACACCACCCCCAAGGAAGGTACTGGCTTATGGGTGGATGGTTTGTATATTCCTAAGGATGCAAAACACAAAGACAATGCCTACTTGTTTATCAACTATATTCTGCGACCTGACGTGATGGCCGAAATCACCAATGAGGTGAACTACGCGAACGCCAATCGAGGTTCCTGGCCACTGACCGATCCCGCGGTACGTAACGATGAGGCGGTGTTTCCAAACGAAGCGACAATGCAGACTCTATATGCAACTTCTGCCGAGGACCCGAAGAAGGAACGCCTGAGAATTCGGGCTTTTGTGCAAGCCAAGAGTGGAATGTAGCCGTGAGCACCGACCCTGCATTTATTCGCATACGCGGCATCAGCAAGCACTTCGGCAAGTTCGTCGCGGTTGATAACGTCGATCTAGATATCGCACAGGGCGAATTGTTCTCAATTCTGGGTGGTTCAGGTTGCGGCAAAACAACCCTACTGCGAATGATGGCGGGATTCGAAACCCCGACCGCTGGCACGATTGAGATTGATGGCGTGGATGTCACGTCGATGCCGCCTTACGATCGACCGGTCAACATGATGTTCCAGTCTTATGCGGTTTTTCCGCATATGACCGTCGAGAAAAACATCTCCTACGGGCTGCGCAAGGAAAACGTTGGCGCCAAGGAAATCGCAAAACGCGTTGACGAAACCATTGAGCTTGTACAACTCGGTGATTTTCGAGAACGAAAACCAGACCAGTTGTCAGGCGGCCAACAACAACGTGTAGCGCTGGCACGTGCATTGATCAAAAGGCCCAAAGTCCTGCTACTTGATGAGCCGCTGGCTGCGCTGGACAAGAAGTTGCGTGAGCACACGCAATTTGAGCTCATGAATATCCAGGAAGAGCTGGGCGTCACCTTCGTCGTAGTCACGCACGATCAGGAGGAAGCGATGACTTTGTCCACACGTATCGCGGTGATGGAAAAAGGCCGCTTTCTGCAGGTGGGCAAGCCCAAGGAAATCTATGAGTATCCGTGCAACCGATTCGTCGCTGACTTCATCGGGACTATCAATACCTTTGAAGGTGTCGTCTCAGCCATCGACGACGAGGGCATATCGATCAAGTCGCAAGAAGTCGGTTGTGCGATTAAAGCGCTGGGCAAACATGATGTTGCGGTCGACCAGGCCGTATGTGTCGCCGTTAGGCCCGAGAAAATATTTATTAGCCGCAGCAAACCTGAAGATCATTCAGATATCTGCATGCAAGGTGTCGTTGACGATCTAGGTTACCTTGGAAACCTGTCGCTGTACCGGGTCCGTCTGGAGTCGGGCAAGATCATCCTGGTCAGCCGTCAAAACCGACGCCGCTCCTCGAAGCGTTTCGTCGAGTGGGAAGACGAAATCTGGGTGTCCTGGCGGCCACGCAGCTCGATCGTGCTGTTCGAAGACTGATAGATGTTGTTACTGAGCGAAAAAGACCTCTGGTCACGCCGACTGATAATCGCCGTGCCCTACCTGTGGCTGTTCGTATTCTTCGCATTGCCATTCATCATCGTTCTCAAGATCAGTCTCGCCGATCCGATTATGGCGCAGCCGCCATTCTCACAGACCGCATCCGCGGATAATTTCCTCTTCCTGTTCAGTGACAAGCTGTACGCGATCACGTACATGCGATCGATAGTCATCGCTGCCTCCGCCACAATTTTGTGCCTGCTACTCGGCTTCCCAATGGCTTATGGCATTGCGCGGTCCGACCCCGCGGTGCGCAGCTTCCTGTTGCTTCTGATCGTCTTGCCCTTCTGGATTTCGTTCCTGCTGCGCGTATATGCATGGATGGGCCTGATGAACAATTACGGCGTCATCAACAACATGCTGGTATGGCTGGGCGTGGTCGATCAACCTGTGCAGATCATGTACACCGACCTGGCTATCTTCATTGGTCTCACCTACTCGTACCTGCCATTCATGATCTTGCCGCTGTACGCAACGCTGGAGCGAATGGATCTCGACCTCGTTGATGCAGCGCT
>JBPCXZ010000065.1:0-13859 GCA_051008055.1 Woeseiaceae bacterium | reverse complement strand
CTTGGAGGCAAGTTCGACAAGCTGGTATCGATTGAAATGATTGAAGCCGTCGGGCACCAGTTTCACTCACAGTTTTTTCAGAAGTGCTGTGACTTGCTGAAGCCCAATGGCCAAATGTTACTGCAGGCGATCACAATCGCGGACCAGCGCTACGAGCAGTACACCAAAGACGTGGATTTCATTCGCCGCTATATTTTTCCGGGTGGCTGCCTCGCATCCGTTACAGACATGACCCGGGTAATGACGGCAGATACTGACATGCGAGCAATTCATGTCGAGGATATCGGGCCGCACTATGCGCGTACCCTGCGCAAATGGAACGAAGCATTCTTTGCCAATATCGACGCGGTACGAGCGATGGGCTACCCGGAGACATTTATCCGTATGTGGGAGTTTTATCTCTGCTATTGCGAAGCGGCGTTCATCGAGCGCAGCACGGGGACGGTGCAAATGCTCATCATGCGGCCTGCCGCGAAGCGCGAACAAATCAACTACTAGTCCGTAGCCGCGACCCATCGAGGTCGGTAGAATCCCGGAGCTAATGTTCTCGGAATCATTCAAACCATGTCCAAATATGCTTTCGCGCTGCACGGCGGCGCAGGTCCTGTAGCAGGTCGTGACTACTCGGCCACAGAGGCTCACCTCACTTCTCTGGCACAGGAATGCGAAGCGCGATTGTCCTCGGGCAAGTCAGCAATCGACGTCGTCGAATTTGCTGTTGCTGAACTGGAGACCTGCGGCCTCTATGTTGCCGGCAAAGGGTCAGCGCCGAATACTGCCGGATTCGTCGAACTGGACGCATCGATCATGCATGGGCCGAGCCGAGAGGCTGGGGCAGTTGCTGCAGTCATAGATGTCATCAATCCAATTAGCGTGGCTCGCGGCATCATGGAAAATACACCGCACGTCATGTTGGCAGGAAACGGTGCGTTGAATTTTGCGCGGCAGCACAATTTCGAGCTGGTCGAAGACCCGGACGCCTACTACGTCCTGCCGGTCGGTGTAACCGAAGAAGACGTGACACAACAAAAGCATGGGACAGTCGGAGCCGTTGCTCTTGATTTGTCTGGCGAGCTCGCGGCTGCAACCTCCACCGGCGGCACGTTCATGAAGTTGGAAGGCCGTGTTGGCGACACGCCAATGATTGGTCCGGGTACCTGGGCCGACGACGACATCGCGATTTCTTTCACCGGGACCGGTGAGCACATTATTCGCTCAGGTGGTGCGCTTGCGATCGCACATCACTTCAATGCCGGCGCATCCCTGGCCGAAGCTGCGGGGCGTGTCCTGGATGAGATCAAGAGACTGGGCGGAGATGCCGGTGTTATCGCGGTGACCCGGGATGCAGAGGTAGTAATGCCCTACAACTCTGACGGCATGAAGCGTGCGGCCGGTGGGTCCGAAACTCGCATGATCGTTGCTACATTCGCGGGTTCAGACTAGCCCCAGAATCGCCTGGCGGGTAGTGAAACCATGCCCTTGTCGTAAATAAAACCACCTGCTCGGTCGTTTTTTAACAGAAGTGGTCCATCGATATCGACGAAATCGGCTACGTGCGCGATGACGTGCATCGGTGCCATGCTCAATGAGGTGCCGCCCATGCAGCCGATCATAATGCCGAGATCTTTTTCTCTCGCAGCCGCGGCCAGTTCCAACCCATGGGTCAGTCCGCCCGTCTTGTCGAGTTTGATATTGATCATCTGGTATCGATCGGCAATTTCATCCAATTCGCCGGCATGCTGAATGGATTCATCCGCACACAGCGGTAATGGCGACTCGTAGTTTCTCAATTCCTGATCGTGGCCACGTCGCAGGGGTTGTTCAATCATGCTGACACCGTACTCCGCTAGCATTGGCGCAACCTCGACTAGCTGATCGAATTCCCAGCCTTCGTTAACGTCAACGACCAGTCTTGCGTCTGGTTTGGCGGCACGAATCGCAGCAATTCGCTCTACTGGCCGGTCGTTGTTGAGCTTTACCTTGAACAACGTGAGCGAATCAGCGGCGGCCGCGCGTGCCCCCATTTCTTCCGGTTCGGCTTCCAGACCAATCGTGAATACCGTCTCAACCGGGTCTTCGGTGACGCCGGCATTAGCCCAGGCGGAGGTTCCGGCGATTTGCGCTTCCAGGTCCCACAATGCGGCATCGACCGCGCAACGGGCACCGCCTGGCGGTAGTAATCGCAGCAGTTCTTCGCGCCCCGCACCTGCAGCCAGCTGATCCGAAATCGAGTCTATCTGTGCCAGCATCGATTCCTGATTCTCACCCAGGTAATCAACACCGAGTCCTTCACCACGGCCAATCGCTCCGTCTTGTTCTAATTCGCAAACCACACTAGGAAAGTCATGACAGACATCTCGTGCGATACGAAAAGGTATCAGTGCCATCCAGTTTTCAAGATGAACGGAAACTTTGCGGGTCATTGTGCATTCTCCAGGAGGAAGTCAGCTATGTCTGCCATGCCGGTCGCGATCGGATCGACACAGGGAACGCCATATTTTCCGGAGACGTCAGCAAGATAGCCGCGACGTTCCTCATCGCTGAGAGTCGAACTATCAAGACTGATGCCAGCCCAGACACAATTCGGGTTGGTGATCTGAGCCAGGGAAAGCGCTGTTTCAGCGACTTCGTTTAGCGGTGGAATTTCGACATCTACATCAAGACCGTCCAGTATTTCCGCGCCGGCTCGGTGACAAACAATAATTGCGTCGGGTTGCGAGCCGTGCAGCAGTCCCAGGCTGACCGCCGCATAGCCGGGGTGCAACAGCGAGCCCTGACCTTCGATGACATCCCAATGGTCGTCAGTGTTGTCAGGTGACAGTTGTTCGGCCGCACCGGATACAAAATCGGCGACCACAGCATCCATTGGCATGCCTTCGCCGGCTATCAGGATGCCGGTCTGGCCTGTCGCGCGAAAGCTGGTATTGATTTCCCGCGCCGCGAGTTCGCGGTGCAATGCCAAAGCACTGTATTTCTTGCCTACGGCACAATCGGTGCCGACCATAAGCACTCTTCTCCCTGCGCGTTTGACGCCGCTGCCAACCTCAATGTTGGCTGGAGGGACACGTACATCTATTAGTTTCGCGCCGCCGTCGCGCGCAGCTGCTCGCAGCGCTTCGTTATCGTGCAATTTTTGGTGAGTGCCGGCCGCGATGTCCACGCCCGCACGCGCAAGCTCGCAAAGCGGGGCGATCCAGGAGTTACTCAGTATTCCACCAGTAAACGCAACACCGACAATTGCAGTGCCGACACCGGCGTCGACAGCGCCGGCAACGTCTAGCTCGGGAAGACCGACATCAACCGGACATCCCTCCAGACGCATCTGGCCCGCACACTTTTCGGGACGCCAATACGCAATGCCATGCCCGGTTTTCGCATGATGATCGTCGGGCACATCGCCCATGAACAACAAGTACGGGGTTTTGAGTTGTATCTTCTTAGTCATTATTCATAACTGCTGCAAAGAAGCTGCTTAACCAAGGGCCTAGCTTAATCTGATAACGAACTACGGCAGAAATATTGTTGCGGGATGCTCCAGGAGTTCACGGATTCGCTGGATCATCGCTGCTGCGTCGTAACCGTCGACAAATCGATGGTCGAATGATGACGACAGGTTCATCATCGTTCTAACTGTGACCTGGCCGTTGACTATAACCGGCTTTTCAATGGCACGGTTCACTCCGATGATGCCAACCTCTGGCATGTTGATGACCGGTGTCGAGACGATGCCGCCCAGCTTGCCAAGACTGGTGATTGTAATCGTGGAACCACCGAGCTCCGACTTGGTAATGCTGTTATTGCGCGCTGCTTCTGACACTCTGCGAATCTCTGTAGCAAGCCCATTCACCGATAAGTCATGCGCGTCTTTTACGACTGGCACCTTTAGTCCATCGGGCGTCTGGGTTGCGATACCAAGATGCACCGCACCGTGTTGCACTATGACGTTACGTTCCTTGTCATAGGTGGCGTTGCACTGTGGGAATTCTCGTAGCGCGCGAATCAAGGCGAGCCCGAGAAACGGTAGCGGCGTGAGACGCTGAGACTTCTCGATTGCCTTGCTGTTCAGGTGACTGCGTAGCGCTTCAAGCTCGGTAATATCGATCTCTTCAACGTAGGTGAAATGCGGAATCTCCCGGGTCGCGGTAGACATACGCTCGGCAATGATGCGCCGCAGGCCAATAACCTTAATTTCCTTGTCGGCGGGTGTAGTTACCGCAGGCGCTGTTCTGGCAGCGATCGGGCCCGCAGGACCCCTGTCAGTCGCGCCGGCGCCGGCAAGATACGTTTCAAAATCTTTGCGGGTCACTCTGCCACCAGATCCGGTGCCAGGTACTTGTGTGAGATCAATACCCGATTCTTTGGCGCGCCGACGAATTGCAGGTGATGTCATTACGCGCGACCGTTTCGCGGGCGCAATTGCCTCAGGAGCGACCTTCGCCGGAGCAGCTTCAACAGGAGCTGCTTCAGCCGTAACTTCGTGGTCTGAAGACTCTTTCGCAACCGCATCGCCGTCGGTTTCAAACACGACCAGAGCCGCGCCTACCGCAACCATATCGCCGGGCTCCCCAGCCAGTTTGGTGACGGTGCCAGATACCGGCGATGATAGTTCAACAGCTGCCTTGTCCGTCATCATCGAGCCGAGCACGTCCTCTTCGGCAACTTTGTCACCGACCTTGATGAACCACTCGCCGATTTCGGATTCGACCATGCCTTCGCCGAGGTCTGGAAGTTTGAAAATATGCTCGCTCATCCTTCCTCCATCATCTTGCGAATACCATTCATGACGCGCTTCTTACCTGGAAAATATTGCCACTCAAAGGCATGTGGGTACGGTGTGTCCCATCCAGCGACCCGACCGATCGGTGCTTCCAGGTTATAGAAACAATCCTTCTGAATTCTTGCCGCAAGCTCAGCGCCGTATCCGGCGAAGCGGGTTGCTTCATGGGCGACAAGGCAACGGCCTGTTTTGTTCACCGAATCTGTCAATGTTTCGGTATCCAGCGGCGAAATGCTTCGCACATCAATAATCTCGGCATCAACACCGGCTTCTGCAGCTGCGGCCACGGCAACATGAACCATTGTTCCGTAGGTCACGATGGTCAACTCGTCGCCGGGCTTGACGACTTCGGCGGAATCCAGGGACACCTTGTAGTAGCCGTCGGGTACTTCACCCTTAGGGTGCGATGCCCAGGATATGGCTGGCTTGTCGGGGTCGCCATCGAAAGGACCGTTGTAAATTCGTTTTGGCTCGAAGAACACCACAGGATCGTCTGATTCGATCGCGGCGATCAGCAGTCCTTTCGCGTCATATGGGTTAGACGGCATAACACTGCGTATCCCGGCTACGTGCGCAAATATCGCTTCCGGACTTTGCGAATGCGTTTGCCCACCGCGAATACCCCCACCACAGGGGGTTCGAATCGTAACGGGCGAGAAAAATTCGCCGGCGCTACGATAACGGATGCGGGCCAGCTCGCTGACTATCTGGTCGAAACCTGGATAGATGTAATCTGCAAACTGGATTTCGGCAACCGGCCGCAAGCCATTAATGCCCATGCCGATTGCTGCGCCAATAATACCGCCCTCGGCAATCGGTGCATCGATTACGCGATGTTCGCCAAACTTTCGCTGCAAACCGTCAGTACAGCGAAAGACGCCACCGAAGTAGCCAACGTCTTCGCCCATAACGATCACATTCGGGTCCTTGTCCATGACGACATCGAGTGCCGATCGAATGGCTTCGATCATATTCATTTGAGCCATCTCAGGACTCCTCGATCTCTAGCATGTAGCGGCGCTGCGACTCGAGATGCTTCGGCACGTCCGCGTAAATATCGTCAAACATCGAGTCGGATTCGAGGAACGGGCCTTCAGTCATCGTGCCGTACTGTTGCGCTTCCTTCCACGCGGCGAGGACTTCGGCTTGCAGCTCTTCTTCAAGCTTCTCGTGCTTCTCTTCCGTCCAGTGACCACTGCGAATCAGGTGGTTTTTCAAACGGTCGATAGGGTCACCGAGCGGAAAGTCTTTGTACTCATCTTTGGGTCGGTATTTACTGGGATCGTCACTGGTCGAATGCGCACCAGCCCGATAAGTGACCAGCTCAATCAGCGTCGGCCCGCCACCACGGCGTGCCCTCTCTGCAGCCCAGAGAGTTACCGCGTATATCGCGAGCAAGTCGTTACCATCAACCCGAATTCCGGGGATGCCGAGCCCGAGACCCCGCGCTGCAAATGCGCGACGCTCGCCACCTGCGAAGCCCTGAAATGTTGAAATAGCCCATTGGTTGTTGACGACATTCAGAATAACCGGTGCCTGGTATACAGCAGCAAACGTCAGTGCATGATGAAAGTCGGCCTCGGCCGTACTGCCGTCTCCGACCCAGGAGGCGGCGATATGATCTTCACCTTTAATTGCGGACGCCATCGCCCAACCAACCGCATGCGGATACTGCGTTCCAAGGTTTCCGGAAATCGAAAACACGTTTGCCTCTCGGCTGTGATACATGATCGGCAGCTGGCGTCCCTTGCACATGTCGCGTGTGTTCGACAGGCACTGGCACATCATGTCGACGAGCTTAACGCCGCGATACAGGTACAGGCCCTGATTTCTGTAGGAAGGAAAGCACATGTCGCCGGGGCGTAGCGCCATCGCCTGCGCGATGGAAACGGCCTCTTCGCCAAGTGCTTCCATGTAGAAAGAAATACGGCCCTGGCGCTGGATTTGCCACATGCGTTTGTCGAACACCCGATTCAACATCATCCAGCGCAACGCGATTTGGAGTTCGCGTGGATCAATGCCGGGATCCCATGGGCCAACCGCCTGGTGATCATCATCAAGCACACGAACCAGACCGCTACTGAGAAATTCAATGTCGCGGGTACGTGCGTCAGTGGAAGGCTTGTCAACGCTGCCGGCCGGAGACAGGTTCAGGTAGCTGAAATCCGGCTTGTCACCGGGTCGAGCCGACGGGCGCGGTATATGCAGTCGCGATTTTTTTGCCATATTCTTATTTTCCTTCGACGGCTCGGTTCTCGCTGCCAGCGGCGACGATTCGGCGCGCCATTCTATCAGCGATCAGATTGGTAGCTTCACCGCTGTCCTTGGCCTCCTCAAAAATCATCTGGAGCCGCTTCGGAATCTCGCTAACTTCGGCTAGCACACGTTCGTCGGAGCTATTGCCAAAATACTCATGTTCGACATTAATGATGCCGCCGGCGTTGATAACGTAGTCGGGCGCGAACAGAATTTCCCGTTCGGCGAGCCGGGCGCCGTCGAGTTCCGTTGCCAATTGATTATTGGCGGCACCCGCAACGATTTTCGCGTGAATATTTGGAATTGTCTGTGCAGTGAGGATATTGCCCAGCGCGCATGGTGCAAGAACATCAACCTTGCTAAACAGCAAAGCATTCGGTGCAACCTCGGTTACGGGTAATTCATCACGAGCGAGCTGCAGGTTGTGACGATTAACATCGGCAACAAGGAGTCGTGCACCGGCTTCGTGCAATAGTCGGCACAAGTTGAGCCCAACATGGCCGACACCTTGTACCGCTACGCTTACGTCTTCCAGCGAGTCTTTGCCAAGGCGTTCTTTTACCGCTGCCTGAATACCGAGGAAAACGCCCAGCGCGGTCATTGGCGACGGATCGCCACCGGCGGTGTTGCCACTTTTTGGTAGCCCGGAAACGTAGTTGGTCACATCATTTACATGACGCATATCCTCGACGCTGCAGCCGACGTCTTCGGCGGTTACATACTGACCGTTTAGCGCTTCAACAGCGCGACCAAATGCCTGGAATAGCTCGGCCGATTTTGGTGCTGCGTCGTTGGCAAGAATGACGGACTTGCCGCCACCAAAACGGAGCCCGGCAACCGCATTCTTGTAAGTCATACCGCGTGACAATCGCAGGGCGTCAGTCAGGGCGGCGCCGCTGTCGACGTATTGCCATCGCCGGCAGCCGCCTGCCGCCGGGCCGAGTGCCGTTGAATGAATAGCGATGATTGCCTGCAGGCCGGTCTTGGCGTCGTCAATGAAATGAACAGACTCATGTTGATCAAATTCGGGGTGATCAAACACGCTCATGGTGCAGCTCCGCGGGCGAAAGGGAGGTCATATAATATCCGGCAAAAACGGCAGAGATCATGCTATTTAATGTACTTTCTATGAAAATCACGCATGATTTATGCACAAAAGTATTGTATAACGCTAATTATCATGCAATCAATTCATATTGATCAGACCGATCGCCGAATCCTCGATATCCTGCAAACCGAGCCCGGTATAAATGCATCCGAGGTAGGCGAAAAAATCGGCCTTTCCCAGTCGGCGGTGTGGCGTCGTATTCAAAGCCTGCGCGAAGCCGGGGTCATTCACGAGCAGCCAGTCAAGCTGGATCGCGAAAAAGTCGGCCTTAATACTATGGTTTTTGCGCATGTGAAGCTCACCTCACACGGCCGCAGTAATCTGGCCGATTTTTCGGCCGCCGTGCTTGATTACCCGGAGGTTCTGGACTGTTACGTGGTCCTGGGTAATGTCGATTTCATGCTCAGAATTGTTACCGAGGACATCAAGGCCTACGAGCAGTTCTTTTTTGAGAAGCTCTCGCAGCTGCCCGGCATCCAGGAAGTCAATTCCTCGATTGTCCTGTCCGATATCAAGCACACGACCGTGTTGCCAATCTAAAAAAACCCTTTAAAAATTAATAAGTTACTCGAATTTGGCGATGATCGCCAAACCATTCGCGGCTACCGTGCATCTTATATATAGGAGTTACATAACTAAATGTTTGGAACACCTGCAGAACAAATTGCAGGAATCGCATCTAACAAAGCATTGGGGAATCGCGTCCTTGCAATAGCATTCTTTAGTGTTATAGTGCACTAGAACACTAGTGCACTTTTATAATTTGGGACCGAAAATGAAACGCAAAACCATATTTATCGTGGTAGGGGTGCTCATCGCCGCCGGCGCTGCAGGCAAGGTAATGATGAGTAGTGGGGAAGAAGAGTTGCTGGAAGTACAAACGGCAACCGTAAATCTCGAGACCATCATCCAGGAAGTCAACGCCACTGGGCGCATACAGCCCAAGACGCAGGTTCGTATTAGCGCTGACGTCAGTGCGAAAATCATCACGCTTCATGTTGAGGAAGGTGAGGATGTAGAGGAAGGCCAGCTCCTGGTTGAGCTGGACCGGGAACGTTATGAAGCTGCGGTAGAAAGTGCCGAGGCACTTGTCAGGTCGGCAGAGTCGAATGCACGACTGAATCAGCGCAACATGCAAAAAGCTGAGAAAGACTATGACCGTTCTCGTGATGTTGTGTCGCGTAACCTCGAGTCACAAGCTGTGCTCGACCAGGACGAGGCGGCCTACGAAGTGGAAGTGGCTCGTTACCAGTCTGCGCTTGATCAGGTCGAGCAAGCGAAGGCCGCTCTAAAACAGGCGCGCACAGATCTGTCCAAAACAATTATTTACTCTCCTATGAAAGGCACCATCAGTGATCTTAATAAGGAGCAGGGCGAGATCGCGATCGGCTCCGCGTTTCAGGAAGACGTCATTCTGGTTGTTGCTGATCTGAACGAGATGGAAGCGCAGGTAAACGTCGATGAAAATGACATTGTCGGTGTGCAGATCGGTCAAACGGCCAGCATCAGAGTTGATGCACTGTTTGGTGAGTCGCTAGAGGGCACCGTCTACGAAATTGCCAATACGGCGAATATGGACCAGCAAAACGGCCAAAACCAAAAGACCGAGTTTGAAGTCAAAATTTCGATTGATGGTGAAATCTCGAAACTGCGACCGGGTATGACAGCAAGCGCAGACATCAGCACTGAGACGAAGAATGAGGTTGTTGGTGTGCCTATCCAAAGCGTCGCTGTGCGGACTATCGATCAGCTAACACTCGAAGGCGAAGATATATCGGATGCTGAGGAGCGGTTTAAGGCAGATGCTGATGGTTTTGTTGAAATCGTATTTTCTGTCGAAGGTGACGGTTCGGTCTTGGCGCGACAGGTAGAAACAGGCATCCAGAGCGACGACATGATCGAAATCAAGTCCGGAATCAACGCGGACGAGGAAGTTGTCACCGGAAGTTACCGCGCAATTTCCACGGATCTGCAAAACGGTGCGGCAGTCAACGTAAACAATGATGGTGACGGCGGGTCGGACGAGGCCTGAACGGAGTACACGATATGAGCTCGTTAGTAGATCAACAAAGGCCAATCTTGTCGTTACGCGATGTCGTGAAAACCTACTTCATGGGTGACGAGGCGGTACATGCACTAAGCGGAGTTTCGCTCGACATCGACAAGAACGAGTACGTTGCGATCATGGGCCCGTCGGGCTCAGGAAAATCAACTTTGATGAATATCATCGGCTGTCTGGACATTCCGACCAGCGGTACCTATTCGCTTGACGGTGAGATGGTCGCCTCCAAATCGGAAGGTGAGCTGGCTGAGATTCGAAATCGGATGATCGGATTCGTGTTTCAAACGTTTAACCTGATACCTCGATCGGATGTATATCACAATGTTGAATTGCCGCTCATATACGGGGGCATTTCGAAATCGGAACGTCGCGAGCGAACAGAGCATGCCATTGAGCAAGTTGGCCTGGCCGATCGCATGCGCCACAAACCGAATGAACTTTCGGGCGGACAACGGCAGCGTGTTGCAATTGCCAGGGCGCTGGTCTTTAACCCTTCCATTGTCCTTGCGGATGAGCCGACCGGTAATCTGGATAGCAAGACTGGCGATGAGATCATGGGAATGTTCGATGACCTGCATAACGACGGACAGACGATCATTCTGGTTACGCACGAAGATCATATCGCCGAGCACGCGCATCGTACGATCCGACTGCGCGACGGAAAAATCGAAACAGATATTTTGAATAACGATGCTGTAGCCGCATGAACTTTTTCCTCGACATGCTCGAGTCGTTTAGGATTTCATGGGCGGCCATCGTGGCCAATAAGGCACGCGGCGCGCTCACAACGTTAGGCATTATCATTGGAATCCTGGCGGTCACAACGACAATGGCGGCATTCAATGGAATGAAGACGGCCTTTATGCAGGGTGCTGGAGCAGTCGGCGCCGACGTTATTTATGTTTCGCGAATGCCATGGATCATCATGGATGATTTTTTCCAGTACAGAAATCGACCTAATCTGGATCTTGCAGAAGCGCAGGCTCTCGAAGAGGCATTCAAGGGAAAAGCGGTGGTCAATCCATCAATGGATTCGCGCCGTGATCTTCGCTACCGGTCAACCACCATGGAAGGGGTGACTGTAATCGGCACGACCGAGAAGATGTCGGTTGTTACCAATCGCATGCCGGCAGTGGGCAGGTTTCTGATGGAGTTCGACGTTCGTTACAAGAAGAACGTCGTCGTCCTGGGTCACGACGTTGCAACAGATCTATTCGGCACCGTCAGCCCAATTAACAAGGAAATGAACATCGGACGACATACGTTTCGTGTTGCCGGTGTAATGGAAGAGCAAGGTGGCAATACGCTGGGCGGACCTAACTTTGACCGCCAGGTCATTGTACCAATTTCGACTTTCGTTAAATCCTTCGGTGGCAGTCGGTTCACCGATGTAGACATTGCTGTAAAAGCGCCACAGATAGATAGCCTTAGTGATCTCGAGTACGAAGTTATTGGGGAGATGCGCAAGATTCGAAAACTGCGCCCATCAGAGCCAGACAACTTTTCTACCAACAAACTAGATTCATTGTTGGGCACTTTTAATCAGGTCATGGGCGCAATTGTCGCTATCGGTTTGCTCATAACGAGTATTTCGTTGTTCGTCGGCGGTATTGGGGTGATGAACATCATGTTTGTTTCCGTTACAGAACGAACGCGCGAGATCGGCATTAGAAAAGCGATTGGTGCAAAGAAACGCAGCATCCTGATGCAGTTCCTGTTCGAGTCGGCAGCGATTTGCATGGTGGGTGGCGTTATTGGAGTCGGGCTTTCAGCAGCGCTCGCAGCTGCGCTAACCAGCACGGGGATGATCAATGCCAGCTTATCGACCGGCATTTTGATTACCGCAATAATAGTTTCAATAATCGTCGGCGTATTTGCCGGGCTCGTGCCAGCTCTTAGAGGCGCGCGGCTCGACCCAATAGAAGCGCTGCGCTACGAGTAGTCGGGGAAGACGATGCAAAAAATTGACACGGTGATGATGTCTCTTCAAGCGATACGCGGTAACAAACTGCGTTCGTCACTTACGCTCGTCGGAATCGTTCTGGGCGTTGCGTCAATTATCGCAGTGATGACCGGCATATCGGTTATCCAGGGCACGATGGAAAAAGAGATGAGCATACTCGGTGCGCAAACCTTCCAGGTGCAAAAATGGCCATCCGGGTTTTCCACACCGGAAGAGCGCCGTAAAGCGATGCGCCGTCCGCCGATGACCTTGTCTGACGCGCAGGCCATCCGGGATCACGTTGATACGGTCGATATTGTTGGTTCCGAAATCTGGGATATGGGTAAGAAGGCGGAATACCGTGGCGAAGAAACCAATGAAAACGTAGCCATCTGCGCTGGTACGCCTGAGTATCCGCAGAACAATACACATTTCGTGGGCTACGGCCGCAATATCTCACAAATGGACGTGCATGCGGCGCGCAAGGTTGTCGTTATCGGGCACGCCATCGCGCAGCGACTCTATCCGTTTGTAGATCCAATCGGTCGTGATATTCGCGTCGATGGTCGCGAGTACCAGGTTATCGGTGTCTTCGATGAGAAAAAATCAGCGTTTGGTTCGCAGTACGATAACTATGTCCTGATGCCTGTTTCGACTTACCTGAATGGTTACGGTGATGTGAACGGGTTCGGTTTCGAACATTCAGTCAACATCACTGTGCATGCCCGATCACCTGAAGTGATCGATGACGCTATTGCGGAAACGCGTGCCGTGTTGCGTCGGGTTCGCGGCGTCCGTCGGGGTGAGGAAGATAATTTCGAATACTTTAATTCCGAGAGCACGATTCGGGAATTCAATCAGATGACGGCCGGAATTAAAGCCGGTGCATTCGTCATCGGCATCATTGCCTTGCTGGTTGCTGGTATTGGCATCATGAATATCATGCTGGTCTCTGTTACCGAGCGGACCAAGGAAATTGGTATTCGCAAATCACTAGGCGCCAAGCCGCGTTACATCTTGCGGCAGTTTCTGCTGGAAGCCGTCGTGTTGTGTAACTTCGGCGGCATTATTGGTGTAGCCCTGGGAATGGGTATCGGCAATCTGATGGTGAAAATGGGTATGTCCTCATCGTTTGAGGCAGTTGTGCCAATCGACTGGGCCATTATCGGCCTGCTGTTCTGTACGGCTGTCGGTGTGCTCTTCGGAATGTTGCCAGCGGTCAAGGCATCAAGGTTAAACCCCATTGATGCCCTCAGATTTGAATAGAATGAGTGTTGTTAATTTGCAACGAAAGCCGGAATTGGTGCGCAAACAACAGTCATTAAGCTAATTAGGCGGGGTAGCTGACACGGCTAAGCAAAAAAATGATTATAACGGAAAGGAATAAATAATATTTAAATAAAACAATAAGTTACGATCAATACAACACAAATTTTCGAATAACTGAGATACGCCGTATGGGTCTAAACATCGGCTTATAATCAGAAGTTATTCGTATTTGTCTCATTTATGTTACGCTTTTTCGCCACTAGGGTAGGGCACAGTGTTTTCTTGTCTGTTTTTCAGAGCACCGTGCGCTAGTTAGTTTAATTAGATAATCATTCCTACAGCATAGGGGTAACAAAAAATGACCAGAGCAATTAGCGTACTTTCGTACGCGAGTTCCGCTGCGTCCGTTGCTCGGAAACTTGTTAGCGGTATTTTTGCTAGCGTT
>JBPCXZ010000064.1:0-12929 GCA_051008055.1 Woeseiaceae bacterium | reverse complement strand
GTGTCCTATGACCCGAGCACTATCGGCGACACGCCGGTCCGCGAGGCCAAGTTCAATACTGAAGAGTTGCAAGCTGGCGACGACGTGCTGATTGTCGGCATCAAGGGTGATCATCAGCTGGTACGCCAGGAAAGCACAGTGTCGGCCGTTGAACCTTTGGTCTTACCTTTGTCGCGAACTTTGCGCTTCAGGGACTCGAATATCGAAGGCATTGACCTGGTGAATCCGGCCGATGTCGACGGTGTGCTGGTCGACAAACGTGGCCGGGTGGCCGCGCTTTGGTCAAGTTTCGCAATTCAGTCCGGTGGAGAATCTGCACAGTTCAATCGCGGCGTAGGCGCAGACCTCGTCGCCGAATTTGTCGATATTGTGCGCAACGACCGGACTTATTATTCGCTTGAAGCAGAATTTATTTACTCGCCGTTGTTCGCCGCGCGCAATCGCGGTGTCGATGAAGAGTGGATCGCCAAGCTGGAGCAGAACAACCCGGTTTATCGACGTGCGCTGAGCGTTGCACGCTTGGTCGCAGGAACCCCGGCTGCACGGTGGCTCAAGAATGGTGACTATGTCCTCGCCATCGACGGCCAGGTCGTGACCTCGTACCGCGAAGTCGAAAAAGCGGTGCAAAAGGAGTCGGTAGTCGTAACGGTATGGCGCAATGGGGCGGCCAAGGACATTGAGGTTGCGACGGCTGCTCTCGATAGTCGCGGCATCGACCGGGCAGTTTCCTGGGCCGGTGCATTGCTGCAGGATCCGCACCGTCCGATGGCTGCGCAACGGGGCGTCGAGCCCGATGGCGTTTATATCGCATTTTTCAGCTACGGTTCCCCGGCAACGCGCTACGGACTTTGGGCCGGGCGCCGGTTAGTCGAAGTTAATGAGACGCCAACGCCGAATTTGCAGGCATTTGTTGATGCGATCGAGGGCATCGATGACCAGGAGTCAGTGCGACTGAAGACGGTGTCATGGAACGGGTCCGTTGATGTTATAACTTTGAAGCTCGACAATCAGTATTGGCCGGCATACGAAATTCGGCGCACCGACAATGGTTGGCAGCGCTCGTCCATAGGCTCATGACAAGGTGACTACGCGAACGACATTAGTTTTGCTGGCGCTGCTGATTGCAGTAAGCGACAGCGCTGTGGCGCAGGAACTCTACAAGTACCAGGATGCCGACGGAAACTGGATTTATTCTGACAGGCCGCCCGATGACGGGCAGGCCGTAGAAAGTCAGGAACTTGAACAGGCAGCGGCAGAAGACGATGACCTCGTTGACGTAACGAGCAGCATGTTAGGGCGGTCCGTGTTGATAACGGCGCGCAATGACTACTTTGCGCCGGTCGAGATACGCCTGGAGATTACCGAGTCAAATGAGCTCGAATTGCCGCCTGCCGATCATGTCATGACGTGGATCCTGGAACCGCGCAGCGAGATGAATCTTCTACAGCTGAGGCTGACCGACAATGCGTCGCAACCTGTGCTCGAGTATCAATTCCGCTATCTGCAGGGCGACCCGCGTGCCGAGCATAACGCGACCGAGACGTATCGGGCGCCATTCGCAATTTCGAGTGACCACCGGATAACGCAGGCGTATCCGGATACAAAGACACACTCAGGGCCCGACAGCTACCACGCTGTAGACATCGATATGCCTGTCGGCACCGATGTTATCGCGGCACGTGACGGCATTGTCTTTGATATCGCGAGCAAGAATTATCGAACGGGCCAGGATGCAGATGTCGACGGTCCGGCTGCGAACGTCGTACGAATTTTGCACGATGATGGCACCTATGCCATTTACGCACACCTGAATACGAACACCATCCGCGTCAAACCTGGCGATTTCGTTGAGCGTGGCCAGTACATTGCTGATTCAGGGAATACCGGGTTTTCGACCGGACCACATCTGCATTTCGCCGTCGTTCAGAACGCCGGCATGCGCGTACAATCGGTGCCTGTGACCTTCACCGGACCCAGAGATGAAGCTGTGGTGCCGGCGTCGGGGGAAATACTGGTTGCGTACTAGCGTTGGCCCAACACTGCCGCCAGTGCTTGCCAACTCTTGACCGGTAACTCGCAATGGGTGCCGACGCAGCGGTAGGCGACGGTTTCGCCGTCAATGGATTTGCGCTCTGCGAGCAAGCCGGGTAAATCGTTTTCACTGTTCGGAATCGCGACGATCAGGCGTGAGGGTGCATAGATCTTCGCAGCGGAACTCCGCCAGACCTCAATCTCTTCGGCATCGCCGCGCAGCACGACAATTTCCGGCGGCGTCAGGTTCTCTTCGAGCGCATTCAGTAGCGTGACATGCCCGTGCGGATACTCGTCCATCGCCTGCCAGGCGTTGCGCAAGGCTTTGTCCGCCGCGTCGATATATCGCTGTTCGCCAAGTAAGTGACCGAGCCTTTGTAATGCGAACGCAGCGACCCCGTTACCGGACGGCATTGACTCATCGGCCAGCGTTTTCGGTCGGTGCATAAGTGATTCGTGATCATCCGCAGTGAAAAAGAAACCGCCATGTTTGGGATCTTCGAAATGAGTGAGCATCAGGTCGGCGATCTGAATTGCGAATCCAAGATGCTCGGTATTCCATCGCGATTGCAGCAATTCGAGAATCGCATCGACGAGAAATGCGTGATCGTCGAGGTAGGCCGGAAACCGTGCGCGGCCGTCTTTGTAGCTGGCAAACAGACGGCCATCGACTACGAGATTATCCTGCAGGAAGTCGACGCAGTTTGACGCTGCATCGACGAGTTCGCTGTCTTCGAGTATCCGACCCGCTATTGCTAGTCCCCGCATAGCGAGCGCATTCCACGATGTAAGCTGCTTGTCGTCCCGACCAGGGTGAATGCGCAACTCACGTTCCTTGAATAAAGCTTCCCGTGACCTGGCGATTGCCGCCTCTACTTCTTCGACCGATGTCTTGGTTGCACTGGCGATGTTCGGTATTGATTCACGCACGGTAAGGTGCCAGGCGCCTTCGAAATTGGCATCTTTGTTGAGCCCGAATCGAAGCGCGATTATTGGATAATCGGCCTCGTCGACTAGCTGCTTCACCGCGTCTGGCGTCCAGACGTAAAACAAGCCTTCTTCACCCTCCGAGTCCGCATCGCGTGACGAATAGAAGCCACCGTTCGCCGCGAGCATGTCGGTCATCATCCAGTGCGCGGTTTCACTGGCGGTACGGCGAAACAGCTCCTCGCCGGTCGCGAGATGAGCCTGTGCGCTTATCGCGAGCAGTGGGCCGTTGTCGTACAGCATCTTTTCGAAATGCGGAATTTGCCAGTAGCGATCGACGGAGTACCTACAGAAGCCGCCGCCGACATGATCGTATATGCCGCCTTCGGCCATGCGGGTCAGGGTCAGAGTCGCCATAAACAACGCATCAATATCCGGTTCGGCCGACTGGGCAGTGCCGCGCCAGTGCCGTAACAATCGGTCGATAGTTCCCGGGTGTGGAAACTTCGGTGCGCCGCCGAAGCCACCAAAGTCGCCGTCGAAATTCTGCGCGAGCTGTTCGCGCACCTTTTGCAATGGCTTGGCGGTCATCGATAGCTCGCCATCCGCTGGTGCCGGCTCCAGACGAGCAAACACCTCGCTCAATCGCGAGGCCTGGTCGCGAATTTCGTCCGGCTTATCGTCGTAATAGCTCGCGACGTTAGTCAGCAACTCACCGAATGACGGCATGCCGTAGCGTCTTTCGTTGGGAAAGTACGTGCCGCCGAAGAAGGGCCGCTGATCGTCGCTGCTTAGAAACATTGTTAACGGCCAACCGCCGCCGCGTTGCGTGAGTAACTGGTGAGCAGTCTGGTAAATTCGGTCGACGTCGGGGCGTTCCTCGCGGTCAACTTTGATATTGATGAACTTGCTGTTCATTAGCTCCGCGGTCGCGTCGTCTTCAAAGGATTCGTGCGCCATCACATGGCACCAGTGGCAGGCGGAGTAGCCGATCGACAGCAAAATTGGTTTCCCGCTCTCTTTGGCAGCCGCAAATGCCTCATCTCCCCAGGCATACCAGTCAACCGGGTTGTCGGCATGCTGCAGGAGGTACGGACTCGTTTCTTGGGACAGTCGATTGCTCATGGTTTGTTATGATACAGACCTCCTTTCGACACCGTAGACATTCATGTTTGTATACCCGGAAATTGACCCGATAATTTTCGCGATCGGGCCGATCGCGATTCGCTGGTACGGCCTGATGTATGTCATCGGGTTCCTGATGGCGTGGTGGTTAGCCAGGCGTCGCTGCCAGCGCGCTGATTCACCTGTGACTATCACTCAGGTTGATGACCTGATCTTTTACGCGATGGTCGGAGTCATAGTTGGCGGCCGGGTTGGCTACTGTCTTTTCTACGGCTGGTCGGACCTGATCAGTGATCCTCTGTACCTGTTCAAGATTACCGATGGCGGCATGTCATTCCACGGCGGCCTGGCCGGCGTCATGCTCGCGATGTGGTGGTACGGGCGAAAACTGGGTAAGACCATCTGGCATATTCTGGATTTTGTTGCGCCGTTGGTACCGATTGGACTGGGTGCCGGGCGCATTGGCAATTTTATCAACAACGAGCTTTGGGGCCACGAAACGACAGTCCCCTGGGGCGTGTTGGTTAACGGCAGAGTGCTGCATCCCTCGCAGTTGTACGAAGCGCTGCTCGAGGGTCTGGTGCTATTTCTGATCCTGTGGTGGTATTCCGCCAAGCCACGGCCCTACATGGCTGTTTCAGCGCTATTCCTGCTGCTCTATGGCGTATTTCGATTCTTCGTCGAGTTTTACCGGGTCCCGGACGCGCATCTCGAGTATCTCGCGCTGGACTGGGTCACGATGGGACAGGTACTGAGCGCACCGATGATCATTGCAGGAGCGGTGATGCTGGGCATGGCATACTCGGCGGATAAGAAAAAGGAGGCGGCAGCCTGACATGCAGCAGTATTTATCCCTGATGCGTCACGTGCGTGACAACGGAACTCGCAAGGAAGACAGAACTGGTACTGGCACGCTTAGCGTGTTCGGTCACCAGATGCGCTTTGACTTGAGTTCGGGATTCCCTTTGGTTACGACCAAGAAGCTGCACATGCGCTCTATCATCCATGAACTGCTCTGGTTTTTACGCGGTGACAGCAATATTCAGTACCTGAAAGACAACGGGGTTTCGATCTGGGATGAGTGGGCTGATGATAATGGCGACCTGGGTCCCGTTTACGGCGTGCAGTGGCGCAATTGGCCAACCCCAGGCGGCGGGACCGTTGACCAGATAAGCCAGGTCATGCAGCAGCTTAGAGAGAACCCGGACTCGCGGCGAATTATCGTTAGCGCCTGGAATGCAGCAGAGCTCGAGAACATGGCGTTGCCGCCATGTCACATGATGTTCCAGCTACATGTCGCGGATGGCAAATTGTCCTGCCAGCTATATCAAAGAAGCTGCGATATTTTCCTCGGCGTACCATTCAACATTGCGTCGTATGCGTTGCTGACGCACATGTTTGCGCAGCAAGCGGATCTGGCAGTGGGCGACTTCATCTGGACCGGTGGCGATTGTCATTTGTATCTCAACCACCTCGAACAGGCGGACGAGCAACTGCAGCGCGAACCTATGCAGGCCCCGCGACTGGCCATCAAGCGCCGGCCGCCAAGTATTTTTGACTACGAGTTCGATGATTTCGAAATCGTGAATTACGAGCCACATGCACACATTAAGGCGGCAGTTGCAGTTTGACCAGCAGTGGCAAGCTTAGTCTGATCGTCGCGGCGTCGAAGAATCATGTCATCGGGGCAGCCGGACAGCTGCCGTGGCACCTTTCCGACGACCTCAAGCGTTTCAAGTCACTGACCATGAGCAAGCCCATCATCATGGGCCGCAAGACTTTCGAATCTATTGGTCGGGCACTGCCGGGCCGGCAAAACATCGTGATTACGACCCAGGACGGTTATGTCGCCGAAGGCTGTGACGTTGTCGGGTCAGTTGATGCGGCCATCGCTGCAGCCGGTGACGAATCTGAAAAAATGGTCATCGGTGGAGGTGAGATTTACCGACTGTTCCTGCCGCTCGCCGATCGTGTCTACCTAACGCGGGTCAATGTCGAAGTCGAGGGTGACACGTTGTTTCCCGATCTTGATACAGACTCCTGGCGAGAAATTGAACGTGAGGAGTGCAGCGCCGGCGAGGGCAATGATCACGACTTTTCGATCGTGACGTACTCGAGGATAGCCGGCGGCTAGTCAGTTTGGCCTTCGACCTGAATGACCCTCGGCGTCTTCTTGTCCAGGCGCACTGCAGTGAGCTGGCGCCCCCAGACGCAGCCCGTGTCCGTGCTGATCAGGTCCGGCAGCACGACCAGTCCCAGCGCCGACCAATGTCCAAAAACGATGCGTGTATCCGCTGCGGCGCGATCTTCGTGGTCAAACCATGGCACGAGGTTGTGGGACGACCGAAACGGCGAGCCATTGTGTGAAAAGTTTAGGCTACCCTTGGGGGTCAGCATGCGCATCCGGGTTAGACAATTAATGATGAAGCGCAGCCGCTTGTAGCCACTCAGTTCGCTTGACCATTTTCTTGGCGTGTTGCCGTACATCTTGCCGAGTAATTCTTTGTACTTCTTGCCTCGCAGTTCGCCCTCAACTTCTGCTGCATAGCACAGTGTCCTGTCGACGCTCCAATCAGGGTGAATGCCGGCGTGGACCAGCAACGTGTCGAGTGATTCGTCGTAGTGCGCGAGTGGCCGATGCCGCAGCCAGTCGATTAGCTCGTCCCGATGTTTTGAGTCGAGCAGCTTTTGCAACGACTCGAAACGACGTTTGCCGCTGACCTTGCCCGCCGCCAAAGCCAGCAAGTGCAGGTCATGATTGCCGAGCACGGTAATGGCAGAAGCACCCAGAGACTTCACAAAGCGTAAGGTTTTCAGTGATTTAGGTCCGCGATTAACCAGATCGCCGGTCAACCAAAGAGTGTCAGTGTTGGGATCGAACGCGAGTTCGTCGAGAAGATGTCGAAACGGGTCGTAGCAGCCCTGAATATCCCCTATCGCGTAGACCGCCATTACCGGATCGCTTGCGGCTTAGTGAAGTAAGCCCGGTACCGCGAGCGTGAACGGCGCGATAGGCGCGTCGAAATTGACGCCGTTGTCCGCTTCCATACGGTACAGGCCCTGCATTGCGCCGACCGGTGTTTCGAGAATGGCACCACTGGAGTAGCGAAAAACTTCGCCCGGGTTGAGATGCGGTTGCTCACCGACGACGCCGTCACCGGTTACTTCCTGAACTTTGCCGTTCGCGTCTGTGATAACCCAATGGCGACTGATCAGCCGTGCGGGTAGCTCACCCTTGTTCGAAATCGTGATGGTATAGGCGAAGACGTAGCGGTCTGAATCGGGTTCTGACTGATCATCAACGTAGTTGGTCGCGACGTCGATGCCAATTTCGAAATTATTCTCGTCCATGTGCTTAGTCTAACGTATTCGAGAGTTCTACATACTGTGCAATAGAAATTGCTTCCGGTCGTAATCCCGGGTCGATGCCGACGAACTCCAGAGTCTCCTCGTCAGCGACTTTCTTCAGCGAGTTGCGAATCGTTTTGCGACGTTGACTGAACGCGGTCGCTACAAGCTGTGACAATTTTGCGACGTCCTGGATGTTGTAAGTACCTGGTGGCAGTGGAGTCAGCCGCACAATGGCCGAAGTGACGTCAGGCGGCGGCTCGAAAGAGAGTCGATCTACATCGAACAGGGCCTCGATGTCGAAATAACAGCCGAGCATGATACCGAGGCGGCCATAAGCCTTACTGCCGGGCCCTGCGGCCATGCGAGCAACAACTTCCTTTTGCAGCATGAAATGCATGTCAGTAATTTGGTCACGATAGTCGAGCAGGTGAAAAAGCAGCGGGGTTGAAATGTTGTACGGCAAGTTACCGACAACGCGCAGGTCGTTGCCCAGAACTGAGAAATCGAACTGCAGGGCATCTGCCTCGTGAATCGTTACACGAGGCTCGTCAGCAAATTTCTGCCGCAGCATTGCGGCGAGGTCGCGGTCCAGCTCAATGAGATGCATGGCGCCGCATTGCGCCAGTAGCGGCGTAGTGATGGCAGCGAGGCCCGGGCCGATTTCAATGACGGTATCACCAGAATCCGGTCGAACCGCATCGACTATCGCGTCGATTACGCCTGTGTCGGTTAAAAAGTGCTGGCCAAATCGCTTGCGTGCGCGGTGTTTCACTGTGATGCCATCCGGGCAGCGAGTTCGATGGAGGCGAAGAAGCTGCCGGGATCGGCCTGGCCTGTTCCTGCGATATCGAGCGCCGTACCGTGATCAACCGAGGTGCGGACAATCGGCAATCCAAGGGTGACATTGACCGCCTTGCCAAAGCCGGCGTACTTCAGGACCGGCAAGCCTTGGTCGTGGTACATCGCGACGATTGCGTCGTGAGTGCCTGCAGCGGGCGTAAACGCTGTGTCAGCAGGTACTGGACCGCGAACACGCATACCAGTGTCTGCCAGTTCTCGAACGACCGGGGCGATAAGCGTCTCATCCTCAGAGCCGAGGTGGCCGCCTTCGCCTGCGTGCGGGTTTAGGCCACAAACAATGATCTCCGGATCGTCGATACTAAATCTCGAACGTAAGTCCGCGTGCAGAATGGATATCACGTCGCGAATCCCGGTCTGCGTCAGATAGTCAGGAACGTCGCGCAATGGCAAATGCGTACTTGCCAAAGCAACACGCAATTCGTCGGCGACGAGCAGCATGACGGGTTTCGGCACGTCGCAAGCGGCAGCGAGGAATTCAGTGTGCCCGGTGAACGGCACACCGGCATCGTTGATGATGCTCTTCTGCAGTGGCCCAGTAACCAGTGCCGAGAATTTGTTCTGCAGGCAGCCGTCTACTGCCAGTTGCAGTCCTTCTAGCAGCGCCGCCGCATTGGCCATGGATGGCTTGCCGCAGACGTCTGCGTCCGGGCAGGTTATAGGAATGAGTTGCAGTTGCTCCGGGAAATCGATGCCGAGCCGGTCTGCACGGCTACGCAGAACATCAGGGTCCGCGATGACAACAAGGTTGTCGGCCATGTCCTCATCAGCCAGAGCCAGGCACAGATCAGGGCCGATGCCAGCCGGCTCACCGGCTGTCACTACTATCGGACGATCTAGATTCGAATGTCGACGTAGGCTTCGTCGCGAAGGCGCTGGATCCATAACTGCGTCTCTTCTTCCATCTTGCCGTTACGAATCTTGGCGATGCAATTGCCCTTCTTCAGGTCTTCTGTGTTGTCGTACACGCGTCGATCCATTACTTCAACGACATGCCAGCCAAAGCGAGATTGAAACGGTTCACTGATATCGCCGATATCCGTCGCGTCGACGACTTCTTCGAATTCGGGAACGAAGGTACCTGGACCCGTCCAATCCATTTCGCCACCATTGTTGGCAGAGCCTGGATCGTCGGACAGCAGTTTTGCAATTGCGCCAAATTCCTCACCATCCGCAATTTTTTCCAACGCATCGTCAAGCCGTTGTTTGGCCGTCTCGTCGTCGATAATCTCATTCGGTGTCACCAGGATATGACGTACGAGAACCTGATCGACCTCGCTGCGGTCGTCCGCGCCACGCATGTCATTCACTTTGACGATGTGAAAACTGTTCGGTGCGCGAATAGGGTCGGTAACGTCGCCTGACTCCAGTGCGGCAACGACATTGGTGTACAGAGAAGGTAACTGTTCGCCCTTGAGCCAGCCAAGCGCGCCGCCGTCCAGAGCATTCTGTGCGTCCGAATAGCGAATCGCGAGGGCGGCGAAATCTGCGCCGTCATTCAGTCGCTCGATGATCAATTGAGCTTCGGCCATTGTTTCTTCGATGACGGCGGCGGAGGCGGATTCGGGCATGGACAACGTAATATTAGACAGGTTGTAGTCGGAGTTGATCGCTACATTGTCCTCAAGATCTGTGAGACACATCGCAAGCTCGCGCTCTGACCATGCAATGCGATTACCGACGTCTGCGCGCCGTAGTTGTTCGAGCGTAATTTCTTCGTGAATATCACGACGGAACTTGGCGTAGTCGATGCCGTCGCTGGCTAATGCGGCCGGCATATCTTCAAAGCGGATATTGTTCTGCATAGCAATGCGTTCGATGGACTCGTTCACCATCGCATCGGAAATTCTCAAGCCGATTCTTTGTGCGCGCTGCAGCTGCACTTCGGTGACAATCAGGCGCTCGAGCAGTTGGTCGCGTAATTCGCCCGCTGGAGGCAACTGGATGTTCTGCGTCTGGGCGCGTTGCATGATCATGGCCGTTTGCTCTGCCAGCTGGCTCTTCAGCACAACGCCATCGTCGACGATCGCCGCTATGCCGTCGATAAACTCGCCGGTCGACGACAGCTCATCGGCCACCGCGATGGGCGCAAGCGTCAGCGCGAAGCACGCGCAGAACTTATTGATTTTTAACACTATTTCTTACCGAAGGTCTGCAGAATAGCCAAGAATACCACGTTCCAGAATTTTGTCAGCTGCGGTGCCCACGCTGGCCATTCCTTTCAATACTAATTGCAGACCGATTGACGAATCCTGAGTTCCGTCGCGAGTCGAAATATGCCGCCGGCCAACGAGCCTGAGACCCCAGCAGCAGCTCTCGTACTCGATGCCGAAAAATTGCTCCAGGGCTTCGTTGTCGCGGAACGAATAGTTGTAGCGGCCAACGATATTCCAGTTCTTACTGACCGGCCACGACATCGATACATCCCCCTGCTCGAGCGAATCGCGACGGAATCGATAGGCCAGGTTCAGCACTTTATTAGTCGATGGTCTGTATTGAAATCTCGCCTCCGACTGCGTTACTCCGTCGCCCGACGTGCCCCATTGATGGCCGAGATCAAAGTTCATGTTCTCGTTGAGCAAAAAGCTGACTTCGGCGATGTAATCAGATGACTCGGTTGATTCGAACGTTTGCCCCGGCAGAGTGACATCGCTGTCGCTGAGGTAGCGCGTTTGACCAATGGTCGCTGCGACCAGCTCTCTGCCTGTCGACACATCAAGAATTCTGGAAGTAATACCAAGACTTACCTGGTCAGTATCGGCAATGCGGTCAACACCCAGGTAACGATTCGTTCGGTACAGCTGCACGAGATTCAGGTCCGGCGTGATCGTGTCGAAGACCGGCAAGTCTTCCTGGTCGCGAAACGGCACATGCACGAAAAGTATCCGCGGCTCGATGGTCTGCACGCGTGACGAATTGCTCATCGTGCGTTCCAGGACGAAGCCGGAGTCCAGACTTGCGATCGGCAACGTACGATCAGGCGTAGAATCCTGACCTGCGATTGTGTTGCTCAGGTCGTAGCGCGTGTGATCGAGTACAACGGACGGCGTCACGAACCAACCTGGACGCGCAATGGGCAGTGCAATTTCGGGTGCGACATTCAGGCGCCAGCCCGTTACGCCGACATCGCGATCAAAATTGACCAGTTCGCTGTCGAAACCGAGTTGTAGTCCCAGCCACTGATTTGGCCAGACACCGCTGGCGAGTAACTGTGGAACCCGCTGATACGGCTCATCCAGCGGCACGATTGCATCATCAATGGTCTGGTAGTCCTGCACCTGGCCAAAAAACGACAGATTGCGCGTGTGGTAGTCGAAACTCAGCGTGCGATTGAGGTGCGTAATACTGGAAGAACTCAGGCTGCCACCCATGTCTTCAAAGTACTGGCTATCAGACACTTCGCTGAAATTGAGAAGGTTTCTCCAGCCGTTTTCGAAGAATGTTCTGTGCCTGATATCGAGATAACTTCGTGAGTCGTTGTACTCGTTGTCATTGTCGAGATACTCGGCAAGTATCCGACCGTCCATGGAATTGGTCAGGTAGCGAAATTTCGTTTGCAGCTGGACGCCACGGTCCGTCATCAAGTGTGGCGTTACGGTTGCGTCATAGTTGGGTGCAATATTGAAATAGTAGGGGACCCGAATTTCATTACCACCACGCTGGGTTGAGCCAATCTCAGGGGTTAGCAAACCGGACTTACGTTGATCGTCAATTGGGAACGACAAATACGGCGCATACAGAATAGGCACGCCTTGAAAGCGCAACTTCATACCCCTGGCTGTCCCGACGCCAGTGTTCGTATCGATATCGATATCTTTGGCTTCGATAAGCCAGTCGTTGGAATCAGGCGGACAGGTTGTATAACTCACCGCATCAAGTTGCAGAGTACCCGCTTCGCTGATGTGCAAAACTTCGGCCGCACCACGTGCATTACTACTACCCAGCGAAAACGTTGCGCCTTCGAATCGCACCGTGCCCGAATCGTAGCCAAACTCCGCTAGGTCCGAATCAACTTCCGTGCCGCCGTCGCGGTAGCGAACGTCGCCCGCGAGTGAGAAAGAACGGTTGGTCGGATCATAACTGGCAGAGTTTGCGCCGGCGTGCTTGTCGCCGCGCCGTAACAAGACGCCACCACTCATGTTAGCTGTGGGGTCCTCCCCGAACTGTGCCTCGAACTCGCCCACTTCCAATTCGATCGCATCCTCTGAGGTTGCGACCGAGTCTGGTACTAGTGATTCATCGGGTAGTGAGTTCAGCGATGTCGCGCAAACGTCAGGCTCGTCCGCGGACGCATACGGTGCAGCCAACAACAAGCCGGCGATAATTAAGGTTTTGATGCGCACTGGATGATCGGGTAGAGGCAGATTTGGTAACCGATACGAGCGGGATAAATGTCTGTACAACTGTGTTACCTTCGCATAGTTTTGCAAGTGCTTCAATGTGTTACGGAGAAAACTGATTAGTCAACCAAGCGCTAAAAACGACCAGCGCAAGGCGCAGATGATCGATTGGCTGAGCAACATTGAAAGTGTTGCCGGTATCGATCCGGTTCCGGCTTCCGAGGACGCAAGTTTTCGACGCTACTTTCGACTCCATTCGCAGCCTGAGAGTTTCATCGTAATGGATGCGCCGCCGGC
>JBPCXZ010000063.1:0-14576 GCA_051008055.1 Woeseiaceae bacterium | reverse complement strand
TCCATGCTTTTGGGCGTTACCGACACGCGCGTGTCGCGTGGCTTGAGCAACAGGGACTTTACGACCTTGCGGCAGATCTTGGAGACCTCGCGCTCAAGACTGCGGACACCCGACTCACGGGTGTAGTGCTGCACGATATCGCGCACAGCGCTTTCCGTGATTTTGACCTCTTCGTCTTTCAGGCCGTTTTCCTTCATCTGTTTCGGAATCAGGTAGCGCATCGCGATATTGATTTTTTCATCCTCGGTGTAGCCCGGGATGCGGATGACTTCCATGCGATCGAGCAACGGTGCCGGAATATTCAGGCTGTTCGCAGTACAAACAAACATGACATCCGACAGGTCAAAATCGACTTCGAGATAGTGATCCTGGAATGCGGAGTTCTGTTCCGGGTCCAGCACTTCGAGTAGCGCGGATGACGGGTCGCCGCGAAAATCCATGGCCATCTTGTCGACTTCATCGAGCAGAAACAGCGGATTGCTGACCCCGGTCTTGCCGAGATTCTGGATAATCTTGCCCGGCATTGACCCAATGTAGGTGCGACGATGGCCGCGAATTTCGGCCTCATCACGCACGCCGCCCAACGACATGCGAACAAATTTACGGTTGGTGGCTCGCGCTATGCTTTGGCCCAATGAGGTCTTGCCGACGCCCGGCGGTCCCACGAGGCAGAGGATAGGGCCTTTCAGGCGCTTCACGCGCTGCTGTACGGCCAGGTACTCCAGGATGCGCTCCTTGACCTTCTCCAGACCGTAGTGGTCTTCTGCAAGGATCTCCTCGGCCTTGGACAGGTCACGTAGCACTTTGCTGCGCTTCTTCCAGGGCGCTTTCAGCAGCCAGTCGATATAATTGCGAACGACGGTCGCTTCGGCTGACATCGGTGACATCAGCTTCAATTTATTCAGCTCCGAAGTCGCCTTTTCCTTGGCTTCCTTCGACATCCCGGCTTTCTCGATCTTGTTCTCGAGATCGCCGAGTTCATTCGGCGCGTCTTCCATCTCCCCGAGCTCTTTCTGAATAGCCTTCATCTGCTCGTTCAGGTAGTACTCGCGCTGGCTCTTCTCCATCTGCTGTTTCACACGACCGCGAATCCGCTTTTCGATCTGCAGCACATCAATCTCGCCTTCGATAATTCCGAGGATCTGCTCAAGTCGCGACTTGACGTCCTGGATCTCCAGAACGCGTTGTTTCTCGGACAGTTTCAGCGCCATGTGGGCGGCAACGGTGTCGGCCAGGCGTCCCGGCTCGTCGATGCCCGACAGGCTGGTCAGAATCTCCGGCGGGACCTTCTTATTCAGTTTCACGTACTGCTCGAACTGCGCGATGATTGAGCGCACGAGCACATCAATTTCGCGTTCGTCGTGACGATCGTCTTCGCGCAACAGCGAAATATCGGCCGAGAAATGATCCGACACGTTGATGCGATCGACCAGCGCACGCTCGGTGCCTTCGACCAGCACCTTCACGGTGCCATCCGGCAGCTTCAGCAACTGCAAGATTGTTGCGAGCGTGCCGACTTCATATAAATCATTAGGTTGCGGGTCATCCAGATCCGCTCTTTTCTGCGCCACTAGCAGGATGCGCTTGCCGGCAGCCATCGCTTTGTCGAGCGCTACGATCGATTTATCACGCCCTACAAACAGTGGAATAACCATGTGTGGGTAAACGACCACATCACGCAGCGGCAGCACAGGAATCGCAGACGAATCGTCCTCGACTTCAACTTCGCTAATCAAATCTTGTTCAGACACCGGCAAAAACCTCGTTTATAAAATGCTGTCAGTGGACATGTGTCCGCTGCTACAGAATTCAAGCAACTAATCGAAATGTAATAGGAAATAGCAGAGAGTCAGAGCCCTTTCCCTGAAAAGGCTCTGACCCCAATTGGTATACATGGTTGTTACGCCCCGTCCGAACCGGTGGGTCGTGGTGGCTCGTCCGCTTCTAAGGCCGGTTTTTCCTCCGACTCATAAATAACGTACGGCTTGTTCTCACCGGTCACAACGGCTTCATCGACAACCACTTTGGTGGCGTCAACCGCCGACGGCAGCTCATACATGGTATCGAGCAGCACCGATTCCAAAATGGTGCGCAGCCCGCGAGCGCCCGTCTTGCGTTCCATGGCGCGCTTCGCAACCGCAGCCAGCGCATCTTCGCGGAACTCGAGCTCGACGCCTTCCATATCGAACAGCTTGCGATATTGCTTGGTCAGGGCGTTCTTTGGTTCCAGCAGAATCTGTATGAGCGCGGACTCATCGAGCTCTTCCAGCGTTGCGACGACCGGCAAGCGGCCGACAAACTCTGGAATCAGTCCGTATCGAATCAAGTCTTCGGGCTCAACCTCATGCAGTAGTTCGCCGATGCTGAGCTCGTTTTCTTCGGTCTTGATGTCCGCGACAAAGCCAATGCCACTCTTCGAAGAACGATTCAAAATAATCTTGTCGAGGCCCGCAAAGGCACCGCCGCAAATAAACAGGATATTGCCCGTGTCTACCTGCAGGAATTCCTGCTGCGGATGTTTGCGGCCGCCCTGCGGCGGTACCGAGGCAATTGTGCCTTCAATGAGTTTCAGCAATGCCTGCTGCACGCCTTCGCCGGAAACGTCACGCGTAATCGACGGGTTGTCCGACTTGCGCGAGATCTTGTCGATCTCATCAATGTAGACAATACCGGTCTGCGCCTTGTCGACATCGTAGTCGCATTTCTGCAGCAGCTTCTGAATGATGTTTTCGACGTCTTCACCGACGTAGCCGGCTTCGGTCAGGGTCGTTGCGTCCGCTATCGTAAACGGCACATTCAGCAATCGAGCCAGCGTTTCGGCGAGCAGCGTCTTGCCACAACCCGTCGGGCCGATCAGCAGGATATTGCTCTTGGCCAGCTCGATTTCATCCTTGCTGCGATCGTCGAGACGATCATTGAGTCGCTTGTAATGGTTGTAGACCGCGACAGAGAGCACTTTCTTGGCGCTTTGCTGGCCAATGACGTACTCATCCAGGATCTCTTTGATCTCCTGCGGCTTGGGCAGTTTGTCGTGCCCGGCTTCGCCGGTATCTTCTAATTCTTCACGAATGATGTCGTTGCACAATTCAACGCATTCATCGCAAATAAAGACGGAAGGGCCCGCAATTAGCTTGCGAACTTCGTGCTGGCTCTTGCCGCAAAAAGAACAATAGAGGAGTTTGCCGTCCTCGTTCTTACCGCGGGAATCGTCGCTCATATAGCGTAGGCCTCTGTAACAATAAAATCAGTCGCTTAGAGCGACGTTGTGTATATAACATGCGGCATTTGGCGGTGCAAAGCACCAGGTCCCATATGCCACAGGTTAAGTTAGTAAGTGATTGATTTATAACGAATCAGCTATCCTAGCTATCGCTCATTTCCTTGCGTTCTGCGAGCACTGTATCGACCAGTCCGTATTCACGGGCCTTCTCTGCACTCATGAAATTATCGCGCTCCAGGTCCTTCTCGATTTGCTCAACGGTCTGACCCGTGTGTTTTGCCATGATCGCGTTCAGAC
This sequence comes from Woeseiaceae bacterium, assembly GCA_051008055.1. GTDB lineage: Bacteria > Pseudomonadota > Gammaproteobacteria > Steroidobacterales > Woeseiaceae > UBA1847. The sequence continues at coordinate 11,059 of JBPCXZ010000063.1, read as the reverse complement.
GTCCCTTCAGGTCGAGCACTTCCTTGGCGTGAATATCAATATCGGTTGCCTGACCCTGATAGCCGGCGCTTGGCTGATGCACCATGACCCGAGAATGTGGCAGTGCAAAGCGCTTGCCCTTGGTGCCGCCTGCCAACAGCAAAGATCCCATGCTGGCCGCCTGACCGCAGCAGATGGTGCTGACGTCGCAGTTAATAAACTGCATCGTGTCGTAGATGGAAAGTCCTGCCGTCACAACACCACCCGGTGAGTTGATGTACAGGTGAATGTCCTTGTCGGCATTCTCCGATTCCAGGTACAGCAGCTGCGCCACAATAAGGTTGGCCATCTGGTCCTCGACCGGACCCACAATGAATACCAGTCGATCTTTAAGCAGCCGTGAATAGATGTCGTAAGCGCGCTCGCCTCGCGACGTCTGCTCGACCACCATCGGTACAAGATTCAATGCCTGTTCGTTCATCAGTCTTCCTTCGGATTCATGTAGTCGGTGAAGCTCACCTTGTTGTCGGTCACCTTACCGTTCTCGGCCAGCCAGTCAATCGCCTGCTGCTCCAGCACCATTGGCTCGATTTGTTGCACAACCTGCGGGTTGCTCATGTACATGTTGACCATGTCTTCCGAGTTTTCGTAGCCGGCACACATCTCTTCGACACGAGCTCGCACTTTGCTTTCGTCAATCGTCAGCTTCTGATCAGTGATCACCTGTCGCACTAACAATCCCAGGCGCACCCGCTTGTCGGCCAGATCCGAGAAATTGTCGATCGCCGGGGCCTGTTCCTTGTCCTCGATGCCCATGCGTTGCATTGCATCGGCCTGCAAGGCGTGCTTTTCCTGATGAACGAGTGTCTGCGGAACCTCAATGCTGTTGGTTTCGATCAGGCCATCGATAACCTGCTCGCGAATATCACCGCTTATTTTCGCGTCAGCCTCGCGACGCATGTTGTCCTTGACGTCTTCCTTAAACTTCTCGATACCACCGTCCGCAACCTCAAACATCGCCGCAAAGTCATCATTGACCTCCGGCAAAATCTGTTGCTCAACGCGATGGACCTTCGCTTCGAAAACGACTTTCTTGCCCTGCAGTTCCTCGGCCTGGTAGTCCTTGGGAAACTTGACCTTGAAGGAAGTCTCGTCGCCGGCTGAAACTCCGCGCAATCCTTTCTCGAAATCCTCCAGCATCTGTCCTTCGCCCAGCACGACCGGAACCTCGGTTCCTTTGCCACCGGCAATAGGCTCACCGTCCAGAAAACCGTCGAAGTCAACAATGACCTGGTCGCCGTCCGCGCTCTTGCGATCGACCTCTTCCCAGCTCGCTTTCTGCTTGCGCAGTTTTTCGATCATGGCATCAAGATCTTGGTCATCGATGCTGACCACCGGTTTTTTCAGTTTGATCTTGTCGAGGCCCTGCAGCTCGATTTCCGGCATAACCTCGAAAGTCGCTACGTAAGCGAACCCGTTGCCGTCTTCCGGCTTGTCCGGCTGAATGCTCGGGCCACCAGCCGGATTCAGATTCTCCTGCTGCACGGCATCCGTATAACTCTTTTGCATGACCTCGGACACCACTTCCTCGCGGATCTGCTGACCGTAATGTTGTTTTACGACTTTGGCGGGCACTTTCCCTGGGCGAAAGCCCTTGATCTTGGCTGTCTTGCCGACAGTTTTGAGCCGGGAGTCCACTTCCTGGTCGATACGTGCAGCCGGCAGCTCAACGCGCATGCGTCGCTCCAGTTTGCCGGTCGACTCGACACTAACCTGCATTGCTTAATCCTTATTCGATGTTCAATTGAAAATTTCGGTTGACTAAATATTGGTGCGAAAGGAGAGACTCGAACTCTCACGGGTTGCCCCACTGGCACCTAAAGCCAGCGCGTCTACCAATTCCGCCACTTTCGCGTGCCAGCCGGCTAGTTTAATCGGTAGAGAGAATCTTAGCCATCAATTCCGGGTCATCCGGCAATAATCCGGAAGCCGGCAGCCGGGTGACCAGCTCGCGCCACTTGGGCCACATGGCAAAGGCCTTCTCGAATAGCGGCAGGGATTCATCGACCCGGCCGGCGCCTGCCAGGGTCGCGGCATGCCAGAAAACCATCTCGTGACTGTCCGGGACCATAGCCTCCGCCGCGCGGTAGGCGGCAACAGCGGCATCGATGTCGCCGCTGGTCATGTGCCCGTCACCCTCGTTCATCAGGTTGTACGCGCGCGCCAGTGTTAACAGGCGCCGCATCTCCAGTAGCGGGTCCGCATGATCTTCGACCCGCAAGTCGACGATGCGACCGCCCCACGGCGGCAATGAGCGGTCGTCACTGACCACCAGAATGGCCGCAGATTGTTTGCCGCGCATATCGCCACCCTCTGCCTCAGCCGCCTCCAGGGCGAGCATCATGCGTTCGGCCAGATCTCCTTCAGCTGCTACGTAGGCTGCTGCCATCGCGTCACAGACCGTCGACTTCCACATCAGGTTGGCCTGCACCGTGAAGTCTTCACCAGCCGAGCCACAGTGTTCGTCAATCGACATCTGCCCGGTGTGCGTGGCAACGACGCCATCAGCATCCACCATGCCGACCTGGCGCACGTTGGCGTGCTCATCAATGGCCAACAAAGCATGCAGCGCATCAGACGCGCTCTTGCCGCCGCGCATCAGTTGCAGGCCCAGCGGCCCATAGTTGGGGTCTACGAACGACTGCGTTGCGACAGCACCCACACCGGGCTCGGCCCATGACACCATCGATCCGACTGAAAACCAGTGCGATTGCACCGCGACACCGAGTTGGCCGGTCGCCGCATCACGGGCGACGATTGAATAGGTATTCACTGGCCGTAGTGGGCGCGATTCATCTGCAATCACAGCTGCAGAACACAGAAAGGTTAGTATTATTAGCAATATCCGATGACTCATGCCCAATTACTCCAGGAGCGATAAAACAATGAGAAAAATTATACTCCGATGCGCACTGACTGTGACGGCCTTAGCAATATCGTCCTCGCCCGCCCTCGCTGCTGATGACGGCGAACGCCTAATCGCGGCAATGTTGGGCGACTCACAGCTGATCGACGACCTACAGGAATTGACCGACACCATCGGCGGACGAGTTACCGGTACGGCCGCTAATCGTGATGCTGTCGTTTGGGCCACCGAAAAATTCCGGCAAGCCGAGGTCGCGGTTAGTACCGAAGATTTTCAGATGCCGGCTGTTTGGGAAGAAAACGTAGTCGCCGCGGCGATTTCCGGGGATGTAGCTTTTGAGGCGAATGCTGTCGCAAAACCGTTCTCGGCATCCGCCAATGCGCTCAGCGGCCCGCTGCTCGATGCGGGCCGCGGCACAGACGCAGAAATTGCAGCGCTGGGAGACGCGGCAACGGGCGCCTGGTTGATCGTTGAAACCGCTGTACTTGATGACGACGCAGGTCTCGGCGGTCTGTTTGCGGAGTATGGCGAAGCCCCCGGCATTGAAGCGCGCGCCGCTACTGCAGGTGCAGCTGGCGTCGTTTTCATGAGTTCTCGACCGAAGAACCTCGTCTATCGTCACAATGCCGGAGCGGGTAGTGCCAATACCCTGCCCTTGCTGGTGATGGAGCGCGAAAACGCGAAGCGCGCACTGCGACTGCTGCGCACTGGCCAGGCGTTGGAGCTAACGGCGACCATCGGTGTCGAACAACGCGAGAATGTTTCTTCGATCAACGTGATTGCCGAAATCCCAGGCAGCACGCGGCCAGACGAAATAGTTCTTTTTGGAGCGCATATCGATTCTCATGATCTCGGCACCGGTGCGCTCGACAATGGCGTTAACGTTGCCATGCTGATCAATATCGCGAGACAGATCACCCGCTTAGGTCTGCAGCCCGAACGCACCATTCGCTTCGCGCTGTGGAATGGTGAAGAGCAAAACCTAACCGGCTCCTGGAAATACACCGAGCAGCATGAAGACGAACTGGACAATCATATTGTCGCCGCCTCTTTTGATATCGGCAGCGGCCGCACGACCGGCTTCTTCACAGGCGGCCGGCCCGAGCTCCCAGCTTTGCTTGATAAGTATCTTTCTCCTGTCTCCGGCCTCGGGCCGTTTCAACACGCTGATGTCCCTGTTGTTGGTACGGACAATTTTGACTTCATGATTGAAGGCGTCCCCAATCTGATCGCGATTCAATCGGATGCCAATTACGCATCGAATTACCATGCGGAATCCGACACCTTCGATAAAGTTGATCAACAACAAGTCCGACTGAACTCGGCGATCACCGCGGCGGTCATATGGGGATTCGCAAATGATTCAGTCAGGTTGCCGCGACATACTCATGCTGAAATTCAGACCTTGATCGACAACACCGATCTGGAAACACAAATGAAAAATTTCGCAGTATGGGATGCCTGGGCGGATGGAACACGAGGAAGACATGACTAGGAAATTTGTACTAACAGCATTAACGCCTGTCGGCTTGGTTTTGTTCGGCAACTGTGCGCTGGCACAGCAGTCCGTGATTGATCATTGCAAACAAACATCCAGTGATACTGATCGCATTGCGTGCCTGGAGGCCGCGCTGCTCGGCAGGAACTTGCAGGCCGCACCGGAGACGCAGACGCAGATTGATCCGCCCAGCATGGAACTGGAGACAGGACCTGCCGACGACAATGTTGAACCGGCGGGAATCGGCGCCAGCCAGGTGATTGCGCGCAATCAAACCCGGGAAGAACAAATCGAGAGCCTGGAAAAAGAAACAGGCCTGATTGTCGCCAGTTACGATACCGTCCCGTACGAAAAACTGCTGGTCACTCTGGAGAATGGCCAGGTATGGCGGCAGATAACCGGCGATACCCAAAAAATTCGCGTCGACCTCAAGCGTAATCAAACGGTGGACATCGAAGAGTCATCATTAGGTGGCTACAAATTGCACCTCAATGAAATGCGCCGCGCAGTACGCGTCCAACGCGTGCAATAAACGCTTGCAATAAAAAAGGCGGCAACCCGAAGGTTGCCGCCCTTATTTTCAATCGAATTGCTTCTAAATAACTAGCTTAGAAACTCTTCTGCACATTCAAGAATGCGCGACGGCCGTACAGGTCATACGTAGACTGAACGACATAGTTCAGACGCGAAGGACCTGAGCCCTGCTTGATAAGCGGCGGCGATTTATCGGCGAGGTTCTTGATACCAAAAGATATTCCCCATGAATCGGAATTAAAGGTCGCCGACAAGTCGTGGTAGATCGTTGATCCGCCAAAGTGCTTGTCGTAGCAGTCATCTGGACCACCCGAAATTATGCACGCATCACGTCGGGTACGATTTGTCGATTGGATAACATCATCATCATCCAATGCGAACTGATCTACATAACGTGTACGCCAGGTTACGCCCCAGTTGCCCGTACCCAGATCGAGTCGCAGAATACCCGACCATTCTGGGTAGCCTGCTTCGCCTACGCGATCATCAATCGGCGATTCGTCGTCAATTTGCGTCAGTTGCTCATCGTAGTTGGTTGCCGTCAACGTTGCCTGAATGTCCCAGATGTTATTGAACAGCGAGAAGTCATCAAGATAACGAACGTTGATGTCATAACCAGACGATGTCACCAGACCGAGGTTAACGAACGAAGCGTCGACACGACCAACTGTATTGTTCTCCGGATTCACGCCTGCGCGTGTAACGCGGTTACAGAAAGGACTTGCCAGGTTGTCTTCGTCGTTATAACAACGCGTCAAAATGGTCGTTGAATCGAGCTCTTCAACGGTGTCATTTACTTCAATGTCGAAGTACGTGATACCGAAGTCGAGATCAAAGCTGTCAGACCAAGGTTGCGAAAATACGAAGCCAACCGTGAACGACTCAGACGTTTCCGCTGAAATGTCATCCGAACCACCCGTATTCGTCGGGATGAGAACGTTTGCCTGCAAGCCAAGTGCTGTCGGATCTACGCCGTCCTGAATACAGTTATCCAGAACTCGGTCCGACCGCGGATCGGAGGCCGGGTCGTAGATTTGTCCAGGCAGAACCGCAACAGCGGGCACTACACAAGGATCCGCAGTACCGGCAAGTACACCAGCCTGTCCGGCGAGAAACTGCTCACGCAGGTTCGGCGCACGGAAGGTCGTACCGGCGGTCGCTCGAATAGAGAACGAGTCCGTCGGTGACCACTGGCCCTTCAACGACCAGGTGGTTTCGTTGCCAAAGTTCTTCTCTTCCGTGTAACGAGCCGACGCATTCACTACGAGCGAATCAAGTAATGGCAATTCGATCTCACCGTAGGCATCGGCAATCCAGGTCGCACCGACTGTGTCGCCTTCGATGTCAGTGGCTTCCGAAGCGGACAGGCCCTGCGAACGAACGATGTCGTTAGCTGAGTTGATCGAGTTTTCGCGGTATTCAATACCAAAAGCCATCGCGACAGGTCCTGCTGGCATGTCGAATATCTCACCCGAGATCAAACCAGAATAGTGCTGCTGTTTGATCTGCGTTGTATTGATTACATTACCGAACAGGAAGTCACTTTCTTCCTGGGTCGCAAACGAGTGGCTGCTGCCGTCAACATCAAACAGCGACGGTGCGAACCAGTTAACGACTACGCAATCTGCTGGCGTGATAAAGCCGAAACCGCCCGCTGTACGTTCCAGGCCGCACTCGAGTTCACCATCTGCGTTAAAGCGCAATGTATCGATCGACTCACGGATGTGCGGCTCGAGCATGCCTGCCTGAACCGACGTTCCAGAGTTCTCTTCAAAGCTGGCGAACGCATCATAGAACCAACCTCGATCACGGAACCAGCCACCGCCAAAATCGCCTTCGATGCCGGCGATCAAACGAACATTGTCGATGTCCGTTTCGCGCTCTTGCGTCAAGCCGTCGAGTGAGTAAACAGGCAATGCACGCTCTGCATCAAACGGGTTCAAGGGATTGTCCACCATGACGCCATTTGCATCTGGAATCATGTGCGGAATTGCTGGAAACGCCTGCTCAGACGTGAAGACGTCCTTGTTCTGGCGCTGCGTGTAAGAGCCTTCCATGTACAGCGAGTGTCCTGGGCTCAGGTCATATTTGCCGGTAACGTACAGGTTAATTCTCTCTACGTTGCCTTGCAGCTGTGTGTCGAGTTCTTCCTGCTGCAGGTTGTATGGCGTCTCAGAAGCATTACCTACCAGGTTTCCGGGACTATTGATGTCTGTAGCAGTACGCCCGAGAAAAAGGTTTGCGCCGTTACCGGTCGACCAATCCGGGATTCCGAGATCAGTTACGCCTGGCGTGTAATACACGAAACCCTGGCTGCTGATAAAGGTTGCGTTGTCGGGACGACCGTCTTCACAAACACTATATTGAGTGCCATTTGGGGCAACCTCGATATTTTGCATGCAGTCGTTCCAATCCGTACGGTCTCTCGCGTAGATGTGTTCGCGATTGAAGTACTCGGCAGAAACTGTGAAGTTCGATCGATCGTTGGAGGCACCACCAATAAAACTGATCAGTGTCTCTTCACCGCCACTCTGCTCCGGAGCTGTTCCAAACGCACGCAGTTCAATGCCTTCGAAATCAGACCGCAGAATGATATTAGCCACACCGGCGACCGCGTCAGCACCATAGATGGATGAAGCTCCATCGGTCAGGATTTCGATGCGGTCGATCATCGCACTTGGGATCAGGTTAAGATCCGGTGCAACCGGCGCGCCGCGAACACCCGACGGTGACAGACGACGTCCGTTAACCAGCAGCAAAGTACGCTCCGGTCCAAGACCACGCAATGAAACCGTTGCTGAACCCGGTCCACTGGCCGAAACACCTTCGACGGCACCAGTGGTCGAACCTGCGTTCGTAGTGCCATCAAGCTGGGTGCCAAATACGAATGGTGACTCGGCGATCATCTGCGTCACGTCAACCGTACCGATCTCGGCTGATTCCTGACCGCCAATAACCTGTACCGGTGAGATTGAAGAGAACTCATCACGGCGCAGCTTCGAGCCCGTCACCGTAATTTCTTCCATCGACGCTGTCGCGGCCATGTCGTCGTCTTCCTGCGCTTGCGCCGGAGCCGACAATGAAAGACCAGCCGCAACCAGCGACCAGCCAAAAGTGCGCCAAAGGCGCCCGTTCTTGTTCATGATACTTCCCCCCACCCTGTTTGGGTGTTGCTGATGTACAACATTAAAATTTGCGATACGTTGAATTCTGAGTTGTTTTGCAAGCGCACCAATACTATGAGCATAACCCCCACGCCGCAACTCATTGATGTGTAGATGCCTGCAGCGGCAAAAAGGTGCGATAAATCGTTAGAACGCTTTGGAATAAAGGCTTTCAGCATTGTTGCGAATTTACAACGAAACATATTAAGTTTCGAATGGAACTAAAAACTTATGTCAATTCAAGCATTTAGCGATGAGCATAAATTGACGGCATTCACAGAGAATATTTTCTGCGGTTGCTACGGTCGGTCGCATGAAAGCGAAAATCCTTATCTCCTTATTTGCACTACCGTTTTTCAGCGTTGGCGTCTGGATGCTGTGGTCGATCAGTCATACGGTTGTCGACGCCTGGCAGATGAACAACTGGGCACCGGTTGAAGCACATTTGAGCCGCGGCGGCTACGAAACGCACCGCGGTGATGACTCGGACACCTTTGAGGCGTTCGCGAGCTACAGGTACACATTTAATGGACGCCATTACCAGGGTAGTCGAGTCTCCCTGAGCAGTGGCGGTGACAACATCGGCAGCTACCAGGAAGATACCGGCCGGGCTTTGCAACGGGCAGCGGCGAACAATGCGCCGATCACCGTCTTCGTCGACCCGGCTCAACCGGCCAACTCGATTGTCGACCCTGATATTCGTTGGGGCTTGCTGGGATTCAAATCGATATTCCTGTTTGTATTCGGCGGAGTCGGCCTTGGCCTGCTCATCGCCGCCTGGCGCGCGCCGCAAGAGAAAGACACCTCGTTACCGCAATACCAGGACGCGCCCTGGCTGGTGAATGACGACTGGCAGACGGCAACGATCCGTTCAAGCTCGAAGGCCGCTATGTACGGCGCGTGGATCTTCGCTGCGCTCTGGAATCTGATCTCCGCCCCACTGCCCTTCGTTTTGTACGAAGAAGTCACGCAGAAAGAAAACTATCTTGCGCTCATTGGCCTATTGTTCCCGTTAGTGGGTCTTGGACTCGTTGTCTGGGCCGTGCGGCGCACGCGCGAGTGGACGGCGTTCGGCCCCGCGCCGGTAACGCTTGATCCGTTTCCCGGATCGATCGGCGGCCACGTTGGCGGCAGCATAGACCTCAACCTACCATTTGCTGCACGTAATGAATTCACGGTAACGCTGACGAACCTACACAGCTATGTATCAGGCAGTGGTAAGAACCGTAGCCGGCGTGAAAAAGCCGAGTGGCAGAAAAAGCTGATCGCGCACGCGGAAACCGGAGCTAAAGGAACGCGCCTGACGTTTCGCTTTGATGTTCCGGCTGGCAAACAGGAATCCGACACAGAGAAAGACGACAGTTACTACCTGTGGCGGCTAAACCTGCACGCAGAACTTGCCGGTACCGACATCGACAGGGATTACGAAATCCCGGTCTATGCGACCGCAACACGATCACGCTTTCTGTCGAGCATCGCAGTAAACCGATCCGAAGAACTGCAAAAAGCCGCTGACGAGCGCTCGGTGCGCGACGTCGTCAATCTTGAGGTTACTGGACAAGGCAAACGAATGTTCTTTCCAATTGGTCGCCATCTCGGATCTGCACTCGGTGGTTTCCTGGTTGGCGCGATCTTCGCTGCGGCGGGCTGGTTCCTGATTGTTGAGGAAGGCCAAAAGATCTTCGGCGGCGTGTTCGGCGGCATTGGCAGCCTGATCGCGCTCGCATGCCTCTATATGATGTGTAATTCGCTGGAGGTGCTGTATACCAACCGGGAGGTCCGGACCGTGCGACGGCTACTCGGCATCCCAATCGGGCGCAAGCGCATGCACAGCAACTCGTTCGAGCGCTTCGAGAAAGATAGTTCGTTGAAAACTCAAAGCGGCAACAAGCACGTAATTTACTACACCGTGGCCGCCGTTGATCGCCAGGGCAACAAGCTGACTCTGGGCGAGGGCTTTAAGGGTGATAACGAGGCCAACGCGGCGATCGAACTGTTCAGCCAGGAGTTCGGGTTGTTGCAGGCTGCCAATGATGCACAGGCCGAGGCCGACGCACTGTCGCAAGACAATTTCCTTGCCTAAAACACCGCCGGCGCAATGACGCCGACACAAATCGCCAAAATCAACAGGTAGCCATAGATGCCGGGCTCTGCCTTGCCTTGGTAAGTCATTGTGCTTCTCCTGGTCAGATAGTTCTGTGAGTACATACTGACCACATCGACGATCAGGAACATGACCGTTGAATGATGCTTTTATGACTATTCGCTGATGTAGCTGAAGGAGTGGTGGCAGGCCCGGGAATCCGGACCTGCCCTCCGATTATGTCTGGCGACGCCCGCCTAGAAGCACCCGGCACCCAACCGCGAGAATTGCAAGAATCTCCCACAGTCCGAATGCGCCACCACCGCTGCTTTGATTGCTTAAAGTTGCGGATGATTTCTTAGGTTTGGTGGAACTGCCTGAAGTTGAACTGTTGCCGTTATTGCCGTTATTGCCATTACCGCCATTGGATCCGTCACTGTTGTTAAGCGGACAACCTAGCTCATTGAATTCCTCAAATTCATTTTTCAAGGTCTCGTAGTCCCCTTTCGAGCCAGGGTAAACGGCATTGAATGCGTCGATAACTTGCTGTGGTGTGAGGTCGTAGCTCACCTCTGGGTTTGCTGCATTCAGAACTGCTGCCACCGTGTGACGTCCGAGCGCAACAAGACCGCCGCCATTTCCATCAGCTACCTCGACCATAGTTAAGCCGGGGAAAGCGTCTTCGAAATGCTCCGAAAACAAATCATTGGGTTCGTAAGGTGCCGTCCAGTCTGCGAAATGGTGTTCCTGTTTCCAATATCCCGGAGTACAGCCCTGGCCGCCTTCCAATTGATCGGGCACGCTGAAGGCTGCCGTCAGCCATTTGAAGGAGGCAGGATTGCTCCCTATGTTGTTGATATCTTCCGAGAAAGCCT
>JBPCXZ010000062.1:0-3077 GCA_051008055.1 Woeseiaceae bacterium | reverse complement strand
CTGCATGTGTTGCGATATCGCGGTAAGGATTTGAAGAAAACAATCGATGCTATTAACGCGACGGGCTACGGATTGACGATGGGACTGCACAGTAGAATTGACATGCGAGCGAAGAAAATTGCCGAATTGTCCGGGGCCGGAAACTTCTACGTGAATCGCAATATGATCGGCGCGGTGGTCGGGGTGCAGCCGTTCGGCGGTCGCGGTCTTTCGGGAACCGGTCCCAAAGCAGGTGGGCCCTATTATCTGCCGAGATTCGGTACCGAATTCACCGTCAGCAACAATATTTCTGCTGTTGGCGGCAACGCGACCCTGCTGTCACTGGATGCTGGCTGACATGCCTGCGATCAGCGTCTTCGATATTTTCAAGATCGGTATTGGGCCATCCAGTTCCCATACCGGCGGTCCCATGACAGCGGCTTATGAGTTCACGCGGCAGGTCGAGGAGATGGCGGACCAGGTACATCACGTTCAGGTGACCTTATACGGTTCGCTGGCGTTTACCGGGAAAGGTCATGGCACCGACACCGCCGTTATCCTGGGGTTGATGGGTTTCAAGCCGGACACCGTTGATCCGAGTGAGGTTGAGACGCTATTGCGGGCAGTGCATAACGATAAGCAGCTGAAAATGCCAGCGGTTGGTGTTGTTCCATTCGACCCGGAACAGGCCCTGCGCTTCGACTACGACGTGGAACTGCCGCGTCACACCAATGGCATGCGTTTTATCGTGTTCGATGCGAACGATATGGAACTGCTAAACGAAGATTACTATTCGCTCGGCGGTGGCTTTATCGCCCGCGGTGATGAGGCTGAGCCTGCGTCACGGCAGGGTGAGCCGAAGCACTTCTTCGATAGCGCGGATGGGCTGCTAGGGCTGGCCGCTGACAACGACCTTAGTATTGCCGAGCTCGTGCTTGAGAACGAGACGGCCTGGCAGTCGAACAATGAGGTAATGCAACAGATCGATGACATCTGGGCGGCAATGAGTAGCTGTATTGAACGCGGTATGCATACGGAAGGTGTGCTGCCGGGCAAGATGTCGGTGCTGCGCAGGGCAGCCAAATTGCGGCAAAATCTCGAAAGTCGTAGTGAGCCCGGCCCACTCGATGCGCTCGACTGGGTCAACGCATATGCCATTGCTGTTAACGAGGAAAACGCGGCGGGTGGTCGCATTGTTACGTCACCCACTAATGGCGCCGCCGGCATCATTCCGGCGGTCATGATGTATTACATGCAATTTGTTGCGGATGCTTCCCAAGAGGGAATTCGTAAGTTCCTGCTAACAGCAGGTGCAATAGGCATCCTGTATAAATTGAATGCATCAATCTCCGGTGCTGAGATGGGTTGCCAGGGCGAGGTAGGGGTAGCGTGTTCGATGGCGGCTGCTGGTCTTGCTGCGGCGCTGGGCGGGTCTAATGACCATGTTGAAGAAGCGGCAGAGATCGGTATGGAGCACAATTTGGGACTGACCTGCGATCCGATAGGTGGGCTAGTACAGATTCCTTGTATCGAACGGAATGCTATGGGATCGGTCAAGGCGATCAACGCCGCGCGATTGGCAATGCACGGTGACGGCACGCATAAAGTTTCGCTGGACCATGTCATCGAGACGATGCGACAAACCGGTCTCGACATGTCACGAAGCTACAAGGAAACTTCGCAGGGTGGCTTAGCTGTCAACGTCCCCGAGTGCTAGCTTCGGCGTGTCGTAGCAGAGCAGCTCTGTTTTCGGCGCGGTGTAGAGATTCCAGTCATCCTGCTCAAAACTGACCGAGACAACGCCAGTCGTAGGCAAGTTGTCCGTGATTCCTGGCGACAGGTAGTTCGCCAAACTCGTCAGGCCCGGATTGTGGCCGACCATCATCACATTGTTGAATTCCGCGTCCTGGGCGACGAGTGTGTCCAGAATGTTGTCCAGCGATGCCATATAGAGACCATCTTCGCGCTGCAGGAACTCACGCGGATAACCGATCTCCTCGGCAATGATTTTCGCGGTGGTCCAGGCTCGCACGGCCGGGCTGGATATGATCAGAGAGGGTCGAATGCCGGCAGCAACGATTCGTTTCCCCATTAGCGGGGCGTCACGCTCGCCGCGCTTGTTCAAGGGACGTTCTTTGTCGGTCAGGTCGCCATGCTTCCAACTCGATTTGGCATGCCGGACGATAGTCAGTGTTTTCATTAAGTTACTTCTTACATCAAGCCTGTCTGTAGTCGCGCTTCATCGGACATCATCGACTGGTTCCAAGGTGGATCGAATACCAGTTCAACCAATACGTCGGATATTGTAGGGATTACAGCAATTTTTTCCTGTGCGTCTTGTACCAGAATTTCACCCATGCCGCAGCCGGGGGCGGTCAACGTCATATCGACCCTAACAGAGCGCTCGCCATTTGCCGCAGGCGTAATGTCGCAGCGGTAGATCAGGCCAAGATCGACAATGTTGACCGGAATCTCCGGGTCGTAACAGGTCTTGAGTTGTGCCCAGACGACAGCCTCAATATCCGCGTCTGATGCGTTTTCTGGAATAGCGGGTGGCGGCACCGGCTCCTTGCCCAACGCGTCGGCATCGGCGCCGGCAATCCGAAACAGATTGCCTTCAATGTAGATTGTAAAGCTGCCGCCCAGTGATTGTGTAATAAACCCAGGCGTGCCTTCACGCAACAAGAGTTCTTCGCCTGCAGGGATAATCACGGCCTTGACGTCGCGCTCCAGCGCGATTGCTTCGTTGGTATGTCCAAACATTTGCTGCTCTACTCCGTTGACGCTGGGCTTTTGTGATTCTTAAAGGCCGAATTCAATGCGTGCCAGGCCAGGGTCGCGCATTTTACCCGGGCAGGAAACTCGCGAACACCATCGAGCGCGCGAATCTTGCCGATATCGACATCTGTCGAAATCGCCTTGGTTGATTCGGTCAGTCGCTCCGTAATTACCTGGAAAAGCAGCAAAGCATCGTCGCGACTCTTGCCAATAACCATTTCAGTTAACAGCGAAGCGGATGCTACGGATATTGCGCAGCCCGTACCTTCAAACGCGGCATCAGCCACAGTGTCGTCGCCGTCGAGTCGTAAATACAGTCG
>JBPCXZ010000061.1:0-10297 GCA_051008055.1 Woeseiaceae bacterium | reverse complement strand
CCGTTTTCAAGGCCTGTGCATCAGTATTCGCGCAAATGAAATCGACACCTTCAATACCTGTCTCGACCATGTGCGCAACGGCATTCCCGCCGCCGCCACCTACACCGATGACTTTAATCACAGCGCTTTGGCTGTGCGCGTCCATTAATTCAAACATTTATACTTCCTCCGCTCATAAAACTATTGTTAGTAACTCTTTAAAATTGTCCGCTGAACCACGCTTTCATGCGGTCCCAAACATCGCCCAAGTTGCTGCTGATTGGCGTCGCACGAGTTGTTCTTCGTGTCATGCTCTCGAGGCCGTACAGCAACAATCCAACCCCCGTGGCGTGGATCGGATTTCGAACCACGTCCATGAGTCCCTCTACATACTGCGGCGCGCCAAGGCGCACCGGCATGTGAAATACTTCTTCTGCAAGCTCAACGGCACCTTCCATCTTGGCGCTACCGCCAGTGATGACGACGCCCGCAGCAATTAATTCTTCGAAACCCGAACGCCGCAGCTCATCGCGAATCAAGCCAAAGAGTTCTTCGTACCGGGGCTCAACGATCTCCGCTAATGTCTGTCGTGCAAGACGTCGCGGCGGACGTTCGCCGACGCTAGGCACTTCGATCGTTTCGTCCGGGTTCGCCAGCTGTGACAACGCACAGGCATATTTAATTTTGATCTCTTCGGCGTACTGCGTCGGCGTGCGCATCGATACCGCAATATCGTTGGTCACCTGATCACCAGCGATAGGAATGACCGCCGTATGCTGGATCGCACCGCCAAGGAACACCGCGATGTCCGTCGTGCCACCACCGATGTCGACGATGCAGGAACCCAGCTCCTTCTCGTCATCTGTCAGAACTGAATAACTCGATGCAAGCTGCTCCAGAACGATGTCGTCTACTTCAAGACCACAGCGTTGTACGCACTTCACGATATTCTGTGCCGCGCTTTCCGCGCCCGTCACCATGTGCACTTTTGCTTCGAGTCTCACGCCCGACATGCCGACCGGCTCGCGGATGCCACCTTGGTTATCGATCAGGAATTCCTGCGGCAGAATGTGCAGAATCTTCTGGTCTGCCGGTATTGCTACGGCACGTGCTGCGTCAATTACCCGGTCGACATCGCCCGCACTCACCTCGTTATCGCGCACGCCGACAATGCCATGGGAATTCAAACTGCGAACATGGCTACCCGCGATTCCGGTATATACCGAATGAATATCGCAACCGGCCATCAGTTCGGCCTCCTCAACGGCCCGCTGAATGGAATGCACGGTCGATTCGATGTTGACGACCACCCCGCGCTTCAGTCCACGCGAAGGATGCGATCCAATACCGACAACCTCAATGCCACCGTCGTCATTGATTTCGCCCACGATCGCAACGACTTTGGACGTTCCAATATCCAGACCGACGATCAGGTTCTTGTCACCACGTTTCGACATCCTAGGGGCGTCCTCGCAATGCCAGCATGTTGTCCGCATCTCGTTCGGGATCCGCCACCGGCGTATTCGACCCGTTGTTCCAACCGATCGTGAAACCGTTGCTGTAGCGCATATCCACGTAGTCGATGTCCGCAGCACGGCTCGTGATGATGTCGGCTACGATGTCGAGAAAGAGCTCGGTACGATCTTCGATTTCGCGTCTGCCAAGCCGAATTTCTACACCGTTACGCAGCGTCATTTCCCAGGCGCCGCGAGGATCCAGATGCACTCGACTCAAATCGAGCCCTACCGGAATGAGGCGATCACGCACCGCCAGATAGCGGCGCGCAACATCGCCCGACCGCCCCGCCGGACCACTCAGGCGCGGCAGCTCAGCTGGGACATGGCGCACGCTGTCGACGAACAGTTCACCGCGCACGTTGAGCAATCCACTCTCTCCCCAGATTGCGGCGGGCACTTGTTCAGTCACCGTAATTCGCAAACGGCTCGGCCAACGCCGTGCAACGGTCGCCGAATCGATCCATGGCATATCAACGATACGATCTTGGATATGCGCGAGGTCCGCGCTAACGAAACCATCGTCCAGCTCATCGCTGATAGCCTCTTCGATTTGCAAAGCGGTAACCCGTTGAAACGGACCGCTTACCTCGATCGACCGAATTTCACGATCCAGCATGCTGGAGCTCAAATAGTAAGTTGCAACGACCGCTGCAACCGCTGCGATCGGCCCGAAGATCAGGCTGAAACGGATGCTCGGCATCGACCATGTCTTCGGCTTCTTTTGCTTACGCCGTTTTGCCTGTTTACGCGCCATTCGCTACCACCTCTATGTGCGTTGCACTCGTGTCGGCACCGACACTTGTTTCCAAAATCCGCCAACACAGTTCCGCGAAATCAATACCGGCTTCGCGTGCGGCCATCGGCACCAGGCTGTGGCTGGTCATGCCGGGCACCGTGTTGACCTCCAGAACTTTTGGCTCGCCGTCGTCTCCCGTCATGAAATCGACCCGCCCCCAACCTGAGCAGCCGAGTTCGGCGAACGCGGCCGTTGCCAGTTCTCGGTAACGTTGCTCGAGCTCCGTATCGTCAGTACCCGGACAGTGATACTGCGTACGATCTGATTCGTACTTGGCGCGGTAATCGTAGAAAACACGCGGTGTATCAATTCGAATACTGGGCAGCGCCTCGCCCTGCAGCACCGCTACAGTGACTTCGTCACCGACGATGCAGCGTTCAGCCAGCGCAATGCCGCCGTACTGCAAGGCCAGGTCGACCGCACCGTCCAGATCTTCAAGTTCAAATACTTTGCTCATGCCGACGCTGGAACCTTGTCCGGCCGGTTTCAGAATCAATGGCAATCCAAGTTCCTCAACGGCCAATACGGCATCGGCACGATGTCGAATGACTGCGTAAGCAGGTGTGGGTATGCCAGCCGCATCGAACAAGTGCTTGCTGCGAATCTTGTCCATCGCGACTGCTGAAGCCATGACGCCACTGCCCGTGTACGGCGTGTCCAGCCATTCCAGTGCGCCCTGCAGTGCGCCGTCTTCGCCGCCAGGGCCATGCAGCGCGATCCAGACCCGTTGAAAGCCTTCTGCGGCAAACTCAGTTAGCGTGCGTACCGCCGGGTCCCATGGATGTGCATCAACGCCTCGTTGCTGTAGCGCGTCCAGAACGGCCGCGCCGGTATCCAGCGAGACTTCCCGTTCGCTGGAGAATCCACCCAGCATCACGGCGACTCGCCCAAAATCGCCCGCAGTTTCGACATGCAGTCGAGCTTCGCGCATTGACAGGAATTTCGTCATCGCGGCACCTCGCCGACAATTCGCACTTCGTGAACGAGTTCGACCCCGTGCTTTTCTATTACTGTGTGGCGAACGTGTTCGATCAGTTCCTCCACATCCGTCGCGGTGGCGTTGTCGCTGTTGATAATGAAGTTGGCGTGCTTGGTCGAAACCTCGGCACCGCCGATTCGATAGCCCTTTAACCCGGCCGCTTCGATCAGTCGGGCCGCATGATCGCCGGGTGGGTTACGAAATACAGAGCCGCAGCTGGGCAGGCCCAGTGGCTGTGTGGTCTTGCGTCGATCGAGTAAGGCATCCAGTGTCGCCTTGCTCGCTGAAACATCCGGGTCAAAGCGGAACGAGCCTTCGATGAACCACTCATCCGCCGGGCCGGTCACGCTGCGGTAGCCCACCGTGTACTCGGCCGGTGCGCGTTCATGAATTTCGCCACTACGGTTGATTGTGCGAACAGACTCGACCCGCTCCCAGGTCTCGCCACCGTGTGCACCCGCATTCATCGCAAGTGCACCACCAACTGTTCCCGGGATGCCTGCGAAAAATTCGGAAGGCCCGATTCCCCAGCGGAGGCAGTGCCGCGCAAGCTGCGTACAGGGAACACCGCTGCCAGCAGTTACGAGATGCGGTTCGACGCGCTCAATCGAGCGCAGGATTCTCGCTGCTGAAATCACAACGCCGCGAATACCGCCGTCACGCACCAGCAGGTTGCTGCCAACCCCGTGCCAGAAAACGGGTGTTGCAGGATCCAGCTCAGCAAGAAATTGCGACAAGTCTTCGATGCTCGCAGGCACAAAGAACTGATCGGCCGGCCCACCAACACGCCAGGATGTATGGCGACTCATCGGCTCGTTCTCACGAAGTTCACCGGCGCCGTCCAATTGCTTCGCAGCCGCCATCATGAATGCACCGTAAGATTCGGTTTGCGGCGCAGCAGATCAGGCAAGCCCGCGGCATACGCGCCAATGTCGCCGGCGCCCATAGTCAGAACCAGGTCGCCGTCTTCGACCAGGCCATCAAGCACCGGCAACAGTTCGTCCAGAGACTCGACAAAAACTGGTTCAACCGATCCGCGTGAGCGTACTGCGCGCGCTATCGCGCGACCATCAGCGCCTGCTATGGGTGCTTCGCCGGCCGCAAATACGTCGAGCACGATCGCGACATCCGCGTCCGACAAAACCACCGCAAAGTCGTCCAGCAGATCGCGGGTACGAGAATAACGGTGCGGCTGAAACACGAGCACGATACGACGTTCCGGCCAACCGGAACGGGCTGCCTCCAACGTTGCCGCGATTTCGGTTGGGTGATGCCCGTAATCGTCGATCATCATGACCTTGCCGGCCGCCGTCTCGATCTCACCGTGCGACTGGAAGCGTCGATCAATTCCTTCGAAACTCTGCAAAGCATGCACGACTGCCGTATCGGCAATCTGCAGCTCCTCGGCGACGGCGATAGCCGCTAGCGCATTGCGAACGTTGTGCAGTCCAGGTAACTGCAAAGACACCTGCAAGTCGTCGCGATCGCCGGGTCGCACAACATTGAAACTAGAACGACCGTGATCGAATTCGATATTGGTAGCACGAATATCGGCGCCTTCATTGATGCCATAGCTGACGATCGATCGGCCGATATCGCCGAGCACCTCGTTGACACCTGCGTCGTCTGTGCAGACAACCGCCAGTCCGTAGAAAGGCAAGTTATGCAGAAACTCAATGAAGCTGGAGCGTAGTTTTTCGATGTCACCGTCGTACGTCGACATGTGATCCGCATCAATGTTGGTAACGACCGCAAGCATGGGCTTCAGATGCACAAAGGATGCATCGCTTTCGTCGGCTTCTGCGACCAGGTAGTCACCCTGACCCAACCGTGCATTTGCATCAGCACTCTTGAGACGACCGCCGATGACAAAAGTCGGATCCAGACCGCCTTCAGCGAGAACACTGGCGACCAGGCTAGTAGTCGTCGTCTTGCCATGAGTGCCCGCGACTGCAATCGAATAACGAAAGCGCATCAGTTCTGCGAGCATTTCTGCCCGCTGCACGATAGGCATCAGTTTTTCGCGTGCGGCAACCACTTCAGCATTGGTTTCATCGACCGCGCTGGAGACGACAACAGCATCGGCGTTGTCGATGTGCTCCGCGGCGTGGCCCATGAAGATGGTGGCGCCCTGCTCCGCAAGACGCTGCGTTTGTTTGTTCTGCTTAAGATCGGAACCCTGCACTTTGTAACCCAGGCTCAGCATCACCTCGGCGATGCCGGACATGCCCGATCCGCCGATACCGATAAAGTGCACACAATGGATGCGACGCATTCGCTTAATCATGCGGTGACTCCTGCTTGTTGCAGACACAGTTCCGTAATTCGTGTCAGGGCGGACGGCTGCGCAAGACCACGCGCCGTCTCAGCTCTTTTCTGTAACTCATCACGCGATGCCAACCAGTCGCGCAGCTGTTCTGCCAGCACCGACGGACTGAGCATGCTTTCATCGATAATTACTGCCGCTCCAGCGTCAGCCATTGGGCGGGCGTTCGCGGTCTGGTGATCATCAACCGCACCGGGATAGGGTACGAACAACGCTGGCAGGCCGACGGCACAAAGCTCTGCAACGGTCAGTGCGCCGGAACGGCAGACCACCAGGTCGGCCCAGGCGTAGGCCTCGGCCATATCTTCTATGTATTGGACGAGATCGACGTCGACGTCATGTTGGGCATAAGCGTCGCGCGCCTGCTCATAGGTGAGCTCACCACACTGATGCCGAACGAGAGGCCGCTCATGTGCGGGCAAGTTCGCCAGTGCTTCGGGAACCGTTAGGTTTAGTGCCAATGAACCTTGACTGCCGCCAACGACCAGAAGGCGGAGTGGCCCCTGTCGTTCGCCATATCGAATCGAAGGTTTTGCCACTGCTGCGATGTCGTTGCGAACCGGGTTGCCCACGGTTTCTGCAACGACTTTGGAATTAAAACTGCCCGGGAAGGCTTGCAGCACAACCCGGGCAAGACGCGCCAGAAGACGGTTAGTAAGACCGGCGGCCGCATTTTGCTCATGAATCACGAGCGGCCGACGGGTGAGCCAGGCGGCAAGACCGCCTGGGCCAGAAGCGAAACCACCCATGCCGAGAACGGCTGCGGGGCGACGACGCCAGATAACTGCGATTGCCTGTATAAGCGCCCAGACGAGCTGGAACGGCGCAACTAACAAGGCCGTGACACCTTTGCGGCGCAGACCTTTGACACTGATCCACTCGATATCAATCCCGGCTTCAGGCACGACACGAGCCTCAAGTCCGCGGTGCGTGCCAAGCCAGACGATGTTCTGCTCGTGTGCTTGCAGCTCGCGGGCAACTGCGAGCGCCGGGTAAACATGACCGCCTGTGCCACCCGCCATCACCAAAATTGGTTTATTAATTCGCTGACGGCTCATTTCTTCTTCCGCCGTTTGCGATTGACGGGCTTCGCGTCCACCGACAATTCATGGTGTATGCGTAGCAACAAACCGATGGCTGCCATCGTAACAATGAGGCTACTGCGACCGTAACTGATCAGTGGCAGGGTCAATCCTTTGGTCGGGAGTATTCCCATGTTGACGCCGATGTTGATAAAGGCCTGCAAGCCCAACCAGGTGCCGATACCAATCGACAGGTATGACTCGAAGAAACGCTCCGCCGCCGCAGCCCGCAACGCCAGTTGGAATACTCGCCATAGCAAGGCAAGAAACAACCCAATGAGCAGCAACGAACCGAGCAAGCCGAATTCTTCTGCGTACACTGCGAATACAAAATCGGTGTGCGCTTCGGGCAGGTAAAAAAGTTTTTGTACGCTGTCACCCAGGCCGACGCCAAACCATTCGCCGCGACCGACAGCAATCAACGACTGAGTCAGCTGGAATCCTGAATCATAAGGATCGGCCCATGGGTCAAGGAAGCCCGTGAGGCGCTTCAGCCGATACGCGGACGTCAGTGCAACGGCGGTCATCGCAGCCAAGGTCAGCGAGAAAAACAATACGAAGTCACGTATCCGGGCGCCGCCGACAAAAAGCATGACCAGCGCGGTAGCCAGCAGCACAATCGCCGCGCCAAAGTCCGGCTGCTGCAACAACAGTACGCAGCTGACTGTCAGCACTAGCATAGGACGCAGAAACCCGACGAAGCGTTCGCGCAATGCTTTTTGCTGGCGGACGACATAGCCGGCGAGATAGATCAGCAGACAGAGTCGCGCTGGCTCGGATACCTGCAAATTCATGATGCCGATCCGCACCCATCGCGTGGCACCATTTACCTCGTAGCCCAGACCGGGAACCAGCACGACGACAAGCAATGCGATGCCTGCCAGCACCATCAATGGACTCAATGTTTGCCATACCCGCATCGGCACCAGCAGGCAGGAAAATGCCGCCAGCAGCCCAATCAGGGCAGCAACCAACTGGCGCTGCACATAGAAGAACGGTTGTCCTGCCGCGTTGTCGGAAACGGTAATCGATGCCGAGGTCAGGATAACGAGGCCGCCGCCGAGCAAGACGCCGACAATCAGCAGCAACACTGGATCGAGCTTCAAATGAGTCTTGAGGCGTGCTGGGAACGGCATGGTTGCACTATTGCTCATCGTGGCAACGCCCCTACTGCATCCGCGAACGCATCGCCGCGCGCGCCGTAGTTATCAAATTGATCAAAACTTGCGCAGGCTGGTGCAAGCAACACCGTGTCATCAGAGTCGGCATAAGCCGCGGCTTGCTGCACGGCATCATCCATGTCGACGGCGAAATACACTGGCCGAACTGTGTCCAGTGAATCGGAAATCTTGTCGGCGTCTGTGCCAATCAGCACGGCCGCACGCAACTTATTTTCCAGCGCAGTCGCCAGTTGAGAAAAATCTCCACCCTTACCTTCACCGCCGGCCACAATAACGATCATGCCGTCGATGGACTCAACTGACGCGACTGCAGCCGCAACATTGGTCGCCTTTGAATCGTTAATAAAGTCCACCGATCCCTTGCGGCCAACGAACTGCATGCGATGCGGCAGACCGGGAAACTCGTTCAATACCTGCAGCATGGCTGGCAAACTGAAACCGAGAATCTCACCAGCTGCTAATGCCGCCAGTGCATTTTCCTGGTTGTGGCGACCGCGCATTGCCATGTCCGAGGTCGCAATCAGCATCGTGCCGCCGCGCGCCAGGTAGTCGATGCCATCCTCGTTGCGAATGCCATATTGGCCTTCCTCCGGCTCATCCATACCGAAGCTGACAACGCTCTCAAAGTCTTTCGTTTCCTTCGCGGCACGTTTGTCGGCACGATTGATAACCGCTGCTGCTGCGCCTTTGTAAATGCTGTACTTGGAGTCGCGGTATTCCTTCGCGCTGCGATGCCAGTCGAGATGATCTGGCGTAACATTCAGCAGTACGGCGACGGCTGGCGCCAATGATTGGGTACGCAGCAACTGAAAGCTCGACAGCTCCAGCACGTAGAGATCAGGCGCTTCCTGATCCAGCAGATCGAGGGCCGGTTCGCCCAGGTTACCTCCGGCCAGTGTTCGTTTACTCGCTGCACAACCCATGTGGTATAGCAGCGTAGTTACCGTGCTCTTGCCGTTAGAGCCAGTTATCGCCGCGTACGGGGCCTCGACATCGCGTGCGAACAACTCGATGTCCGACACGACTTCGTGATCGGCTTTGCGCGCTTTTTTGATGAGCGGCTCTTTCTCCGCAACGCCCGGCGAAACAATGATACGACCGACATCATCGGGCAGCGCTATTTTGCCCAGCGTTACGTCGGCATTGGGCCAAACATCTTCGAGCTCATCGAGGCCTGGCGGCTCATCACGAGTGTCAACAAACTTTGCGTCCAGTCCTGCTCGACGCAAATAGCGCGCGATCGACAAGCCCGTCGCACCGAGTCCGACAACAAGATCTTTGGTCGCAACTTTGCGTTTTCTGGCGGCACTCATCGGATCTTCAGACTCGCGAGGCCAATCAGGACCAGAATGACGGTGATAATCCAGAAGCGAACAATGACCTTAGGCTCCGCCCATCCCTTCAGTTCAAAATGATGATGTAGCGGCGCCATTCTAAAAACGCGCTTGCCGGTTAGCTTGAACGATGTAACCTGGATGATGACCGACAACGTTTCCATGACGAACACGCCGCCCATGATCGCCAAAACGATTTCCTGGCGGACAACAACTGCTACAGCACCGAGCGCAGCACCGAGCGACAGTGCACCGATATCACCCATGAATACCTGCGCCGGGTATGTGTTGAACCACAAAAAGCCCAGGCCTGCGCCGGCAAGTGCCGCGCAGAAGACCATAATCTCGCCGGTACCAGCGACGTAGGGAATACCGAGGTACTCGGAGAAGTTCACGTTGCCGGTCACGTAGGCAAACAGTCCCAGCGCACCGCCGACTAGCACCGTTGGCATGATTGCCAGACCGTCCAGGCCATCAGTCAGATTCACTGCATTGCTGAAGCCGACGATAAACAGGTAGGTAACTCCGATCTGCAGCACTCCAAGCTGAATGGTCCAGTCCTTGAAGTACGGAATCAGCAGTGCCGTCGCTGTATCCAGCGTGCCATTTGCTTCAGCACAGAGATACAGGGCAACCGCCGCAATAATTGCGGCCAAGGACTGCCAGAAGATTTTCTGCTTGGCAGAAATTCCCGCTGGATCCTGCAGGACAAGCTTCTTGTAATCGTCAACGTAGCCGATCACGCCAAACGCCAGCGTTACGAACAGGACAACCCAGACGAACATATTCTCGAGGTCCGACCAGAGCAACGTACTAATAGCTATTGAGGTCAGAATCAGCGCGCCACCCATGGTTGGGGTGCCCGCCTTGATAAGATGTGTGTCCGGACCGTCCTCGCGAACTGGTTGGCCGAGTTGGTTGACACTCAACTTGCGGATCATCTTGGGTCCGACGACGAACGAAATTATCAACGCAGTCAGCGCACCAAGAATGGCGCGCATGGTGAGGTAGTTGAAGACGTTAAAGCCGGACTCAAACTGTGCGAGGTACTGTGTGAGATAGAGCAACATGTCAGGCCTCTCTTCTCATCGAATCGGCCGCTC